>JAAZNB010000713.1 GCA_012798515.1 Chloroflexota bacterium | reverse complement strand
ATCATCACCGTGCGGATGCCCGCCTGGCGCGCTTTGGTGAGCGCCGGGGCAACTTCCAGGCGCGGCGGGTCGATCATGCCGATCAGGCCGACGAACACCAGGCCGCGTTCCATCTCCTCCGGCCGGGTCACGTCGGGCGCCTCGGCGGTGATGCGGTAGGCCATGCCCAGCACGCGCAGGGCGTCGCGCGCCATGCTGTCGTTGGCCTGCATGACCTGGGCGCGCACCGCCTCCGTCATGGGCTGGATGCGGTCGTCCATGCACTGGTAGAAATCGCACAGGCCCAGGATCACGTCCGGGGCGCCCTTGGCCTGGATGGTGAACCACTCCCGCTTCTGCTGGTCGTAGAAGGGCGAGATGTCCCCCGGCCGGGGGTCGGCGACGCGGTGCACGGTCAGCATGCGCTTGCGGTTGGAATCGAAGGGCACTTCCTGCACGCGGGGATAAGCCGCGTAGAGCTGTTCCAGGTCGACGCCCGCCTTGGCAGTGGCCACCACCAGGGAACCCTCGGTGGGATCACCCACCATGCGGTAAGTGCGCTGGCCCTCGGTCACCCCGCTGACCTCCAGCAGGGCGTCGTTGTTGAGCGTGGCCACCCACAGGTTGGTCAGGGCAGCCGGATAGCTGCCCAGCTCCACCGCCTGGCCGTCCACGGAGAACTCGCCCCGCGGGGTGTAGCCGCTGCCGCCGATGTGGAAGGTAGTGCCATCCACCCACATGCGCGTGGCGGTCATTTCGTTCTGGGTCAGCGTGCCGGTCTTGTCGGTGCAGATGGTCGTGGCCGAGCCCAACGTCTCCACCGAAGACAGGCGGCGGATCAGGGCATGGCGCTTGATCATCTCGCGCATGCCCAGCGCCAGGCTGATGGTCACCACGGCCGGCAGGCCCTCGGGCACGGCAGCAATGGCCAGCCCGACGGCGATCATGAACATGTCCAACAGCTCGTGGCCGCGCAGGATGCCCACCAGGAAGACCAGGGCGCAGATGGCCATGGCGGCCCAGCCCAGGGTCTTGCCCAGCTGGTCCAGGCGGCGCTGTAAGGGAGTGGGGTCCTGTTCCACGGCCTGTAACATCTCGGCGATCAGGCCGATCTGGGTGTTCATGCCCGTGCTGACCACCACGCCCCGGCCGCGGCCGTAATTGACCAGCGTGCCCATGAAAGCCGTGTTCTTGCGGTCGCCCAGGGGGATGTCGGCCTGCAGGCGCACGCCGGCGTCTTTCTGCACCGGCACCGATTCGCCGGTCAGGGCGGCCTCTTCGATGCGCAGGTTAACGGCCTCGATCAGGCGCAGGTCGGCGGGCACGTAGTTGCCGGCTTCCAGCACGACCACGTCGCCCGGCACCAGCTGGTTGGCGGGCACCGTCAGGCGATGGCCGTCACGGATCACCTGCGCCTCCGGCGCGGCCAGCTTGCGCAGGGCGGCCAGGGCCTGTTCGGCGTTGCGCTCCTGCACCACGCCCAGCGTGGCGTTGAGCACCACGATGGCCAGCACGGCGCCGGCCTCGATGTAGTCGCCCAGCAGCAGCGAGATGACGGCGGCGACGATCAGCATGATGACGACGAAATTGTTGAACTGGCTCCACAACATCTGCCAGAAGGTGGTCGGGGGCGCTTCGGTCAGCTCGTTCGGGCCGAGCTCTTTCAGCCGTTGCTGCGCTTCTTCACCGGAAAGCCCTTGATCCGCCTGGGTATTCAGTTTTTCGAGGATTTCATCGGGATTCAGTGCATGCCAATGACTGCCGTTCAACGAAGATAGTGTGACTTGCGGCGAAAATTTCTCCATCCTTCAAGGTCTCCAGCGGTAAGGGGTAAAGTGAGAAGCCGGTTCAAGGCTGTAAACCCGCCGGGCAAACCCGGCCGGCTGTGGTGTGATGGTCGAGGTGTTCACGAGTGAGCTCGTATCCGGTAGTGATCAATTCCTGGTAGCGATTAAAGTTCCACACGGGGACGGTCTCCCGGCCGCGCAGGACGATGTGATGCACGGTTACGCCGCGCGCCTCGGCCAGGGCAATCTCCAGGTCGGTTTGCCGCTGGCAGACGGCGCCGGCCAGCTTGCCGAACAGGCGGCCCAGCCCCCAGGAGGGGTCGTCGGAGCCGGACAGGTCGGACAATTCGAGGGCATACACTTCACTGGCGCCCAGCGCCAGGGCCGTTTCGATGGGCAGCGTGCTCAACGCACCGCCATCCACCAGGTATTTGCCGTCTTTCTCGATGGGCTTGAACCAGGGCATCAGCGCCGTAGAGGCCAGGAGGGCCTCCAACACCGGCTGCTGGGAAGGACGGCTATACACGATTGGCCGGCCGGCGTTCAGGTCGGCGGCCACAACCGCCAGCCGGATACCAATGATATCATCAAATTTGAGGCGGGGGGAGATACCGTGACTTTGCAAAAATGCGCGCACCTGGCCCTGCAGCGGGTCCGCCGCCGGCCGGTTGAGCAGGCGCCACAGGGAAACCGGGGAGTGCAGGCTGTCGAACAGCCCGGCGGCGGCCATGTCGGCCCAGGCCTGGACCAGCTTTTGCAGGCCGGCGGCGTTCAGCCCCCACAGGGCCAGCCCGGCGGCGTTGACGGCCCCGATGGAAGAGCCCACCAGCAGGTGGGGACGGATGCCGGCTTCGATCAACGCCTGGATAGCCCCGATCTGGAGCGCCCCGCGGGCGCCCCCGCCGCCCAGGACGAAAGCCAGGGTGGGCGGCAGGGGCGCGATAAACGGGGCCCGGTGACCGTGGAAAATCTGGTACAGGTGGTAGCCCTTGAGGGATTGCATGTGTCCTATCCTGTGATGCTGCTCTCGGCCAGCATGGGATCCAGCTGGGGCAGTTCACCCAGCTGGACGTCGGATTTCTTCACCGGGCGGCAGTAATACTCATCCCACACCGGGCCGGCCAGCTGCTGAAATTCGGCCGAGTAAGTGTCCAGCCCGGCGCCGTAAGCCGGGTCGAGCAAGGCGGCCTGGGCGTTGGCGTCGATGGGCTCCGGCTCGTACTGGCCGATCAGGCGGCGCAGTACGTCGTTGTGGTCGCGGATGACGCAGGGCGCCATGAGGTTCTTGTGCTGGTATTCCTTCTGCCAGGCGCGGATCCCGGCGAAGAAGGGCTCCATGAACACGTCGTTGAGGTTCCCGCCGCGGGCGTACACCGTGTGGATGTTGACCGGTGAATAGGGCACGAAGACGCACGGGCTGACGCTGCCGTTCCAGTTGATGTACATGTAGCCGCCCTTGCCGTACCCCCCGGCCGAGAGACAGCCGCCCACGGCGGTGCCGTGGTTCCAGAAATCGGCCAGGAAGATGCGCTTGTTGCGCACCAGGTCCCAGGAGCGCCGCCACATCCACAGGCGCTGCTGCGGGGTGGGCATCAGGTCGAGGGTGAGCGAGCGCCCGATGGGCATGTACTGGAAGACCCAGCCGAACAGGGCGTGCTTTTCCTCGTAGAGGAAGTCGATGAAGTCTTCCGAGAGCAGTTCCTCGGCGTTGTGGCGGGTGGCGGTCAGGGAGACGCCGAAGGGCACCCCGTTGCGGTGCAGGCGCTGCATGGCGGCCATCACCTTCTGGTACACCCCGGCTCCCCGGCGGGCGTCGGTGCGCTCCTCCCAGCCCTCCAGCGAGATGGCCGGCAGCAGGTTGCCCAGGCGCGCCATCCGTTCGGCCGTGGCGTCGTCGATCAGGGTGCCGTTGGTGAACATCATGAAGAAGCAATTGGGATGCGCCTCGGCCAGGTCGAGCACGGTTTTGCCCTGGGAGCGGTAAGCCAGGGGCTCACCGCCGCTGATAACCATCAGCTGCGACGCCCACAGGTCCATGGCCTCGCTCACCAGGCGGTCGACGATCTCCCACTCCAGCTGTTTCTGCACGGCGTCCGAATCGGCGTAACAGCCGGTGCAGTGCAGGTTGCAGGCCCGGGAGGGGCTGATGGTCAGGAAGGAAGGCTGCTCCTGGCCGTACTGGGCGGCAAAGGTGGCCGCTTTTTCACGCCGGGCGTGCTTGTCGACCAGCTGGTCGCGGGCCAGCACGCCCATCAGGCCGCGCACGGTGGCTTCGGACAGCTTGTATTCGGTCAGGGCGCGCTCTGCGGCGCGCAGGATGGCCAGGCTGATGGCCGTCTGGTCGTCGTTGACCCCCGGCGGCTCGGGTGAGTCGAGGCGTGATTTGCGCAAGTTGCCCATGATCCAGCGCTCACCAAACCCGGCCATGATTTTGCGCACGGCCGGGTTGCGCACCGCCTGCGGGCCGGCCTCGATTAACTGGTCGACCAGCGAGCCAACGGTGGCGCTGGAAGCATCTGTGGCAGGGATTAGGTTTTCGCCAATCATAACAACCTCCTTGGATAAACCCTGGCAAGATAGATGGTGAATACGCCGACAGCCGTATTCACTCCTTACGATAGCGGGAGCCCGAGGATTTGTCTTGCGCCGGAAGTGTTATTTTGGTGTTATTTTGGACGTGCGGGAAAAAGGCGAGGTTTTACCACATGTGGATCAGCCCGAAGCCGCCGTAAGCGAACAGGGCCGCCCCCAGCAGGGTCGAGATCAGTGTGGTCCAGATGTAGCGCCACATGGGCACCCGGTAGATACCGCTGACCACGCTGACGAACTTGGGGCCGTAGCCGGGCAGCATGCGCGCCACGATGAGGAAGATGGGCGAATCGACCGGCAGCTTGCCCAGGCCCAGGGGCAGCTTCTGGCGGTATTTGTCGAAGCTGGTCACGTCGCTGATGCGTCCCCCGATGAAAAATTCGACCAGGGCGGCCAGCAGGTTGCCGAAGCCGGCGATCAAAGTGGCCGTGAAGGGCCCGAAGATGGTGCTGATGAAGACGGT
>JAAZNB010000712.1 GCA_012798515.1 Chloroflexota bacterium | reverse complement strand
TCATCGCTCTGGTGGTGCCGGCAGGGGAGTGTGCTTCTCTTTTTGCAGAGCAGGCTTCCACGCCTGCTCTGGAGATTTACCGGGAGGGCTGCTATGGAATGGGGCCTGGCGAGATGGGCCTTCTCGCCAGGCAGGAGCGGCGTTCTGCCTGCCGGGGTTCTTCATCCACGTTGAACGGTCGGGCGTACCCCTACGGGGCACTTTGGAAGCCCGACCTGCTGAAAAATGGGACGATCGGACGTGCCCCTACGGGGCACCTTGGACGCCCGTCCGGAGACCATCCCGGCCAGCCGCAGTCATGCCCTGCGTGGGGACCTCTTGTAGAGTGCGTTGGCAACGCACCGCTTCTTCGGGATATGCGCATCCCATGGCCCACACGGGTGCCCGGGCCAATTCAGGCCCCCCGCATGCACCCCCTCCATTTTCAAGAACAAAAAATGGGGGAGGAAAAATCTGGCATGCGATGGCAGAAAGCTCCCCGCCCTGTTCGTGCAAAACGGGGCGGGGAGAAAAATACCGGGTCAGGACTTCAATTGGGGCAGGATGTGGGTCGCCACGGCTTCGAGCAGCGCCAGGTCGTCCATGTCGAACCATTGCAGCATGACGCGCTGCACGCCCAGGCCGGCGTAGGCCCCCAGCTGGTCGACGATCTCGTTGGCCGTACCGACCACGCCCTTCTCGCGCAGCTGTTCCACACTGTGGCCTTCCAGCTTGCGGTTCAGCTCTGCCTGGTCACGTCCGTACACCAGGTTGACCATCATGGTGCGGCGCAGGCTGGCCGGATCACGCCCGGCCGCGGCCAGGCGCTCGTCCATGCGCGCCTTGAGCTCGGCCAGCGTCTCGACCGGGATGCGGAAGGTGTTCCACTCCTGGGCATACTTGACCACCAGGCCCAGCGTGCGCCGGCTGCCGCGCCCGCCGATGACCACGGCCGGGCCGCCGGGACGCTGCGGCAAGGGGCGCAGCACGGCCTGCTCCAGGTGGTAGTACTGGCCGGCGAAATCGACCGGCTCGCGGCTGTTGAACAGGCGCGTGATCACTTCCAGGCCCTCCTCGAAGCGGTCGAAGCGCTGCGCCAGGGGCAGCAGGTCGAAGCCGTAGGCGCGGTGCTCGCGTTCGGCCCAGCCGGCGCCCAGGCCCAGGCGCAGCCGCCCGCCGGAGAGGTCGTCCACGGCGGCCGCCATGTGGGCGGTCAGCACCGGGTGCCGGAAGGACACCGGGCTGACCAGGGGGCCGAACTCGATACGCTTCGTCTCGGCGGCCAGCCAGGTCAAGGAGGTCCACAGCTCCAGGGCGTCTTCGTCCGGGGGCTGCATGTTGATCAGGTGGTCCGAGCGATACAGGGCAGCGAAGCCCAGGTCTTCCACGGCCTGTGCCAGGCGTTTCCAGCGCGGCCAGTTGAGTCCGCTCTGCGCTTCTACTTGTAAAGCTAATTCCATGCCAATTCTCCTCTATGGGGTTTCGTTGGGGCAGCTATAACGCGGCGATGTCGCCTGGGCCGGCGGCTCTATTCCTGCAGGCCGAGCTGGCTGCCGGTAGCTTCATTATAAATGGCGAGGATGTCCCGCACGAGCTGAGGGACCTCCTCCAGGGGCAGGTTGATGCCTTTCTTGGAGGGCAGCGATTCGCCTTCTGACTCGTAGTAATGGCGCAGGTCGAGGCGGGCTTTGCCCTTGAATTCGGCGACTTGCAAGATGAGTTTTTCCCGCACCGCCACACCGGAAATAAGCTTCTTTTCTTCCATGGCGTCTGTCTCCCTTTCTGGCAGCGTTCTGGTAGTATTGTATCGTCGTTTGCCCGCTTTGGGGGAGGCGCCCCGCACTTTGAAATCCCTCCTCGGGGCGAGAATCCTCTGCCGCCCCAATGGGAAGGGTTCGTTCCTTGACGTTACCCCGGGAGGGTATATGCATCACCGGCATGGGGCCAATCCCATCGGGCGGCGCCCTTTACGCCCCGGCCGGGGGCGTTTTGACCATTCCACGTCGATGCGGGCCCCCCGGCGCAGGTTGGCGCAGCATGGTCAGGGTACCTGGCCCACCCGCGCCCCAAGCAAACGCCGGCTTTCTCCATCCCCCAGGCGGCTCGACCTTCGAACACGCACCCCGGTATTTCGCCCGAGGGCGTGGCCCTTGGTGTTTTGCCCGAGGGCGGCAATCTCCATGCGGGTCGGGTGATCCCGCGACCTGACCGGGCCCCCTCGGGTGTCTGTGGAACAGATGGTGCGGTCTGGCCGCCGAGGTGGAGATTGCCGCCCCCGGCCAGAGCACCGTGGGTTTCGCTGCGCTCGCAGTGACAGGGAGAGGGATACGGTGCGAATTCCTGGAAGGGGAATCGGGCTTTTCCTGGCATACGAAGTTGAATATAATGAATACCATTCTGGATAACGGTTGTGTTATGCCTGTACAAACTTCGCAAGCTAAAACAGAAACGTATCGACGCATCCCCAAGGTCGAACTGCATCGCCACCTGGAAGGATCCCTGCGCCTGGGCACGCTGTTCGACCTGGCGCGCACCTACAGCGTTACCCTGCCACTGGTCAACGACCTGGAGAAACTGGTCCAGGTGCAGGGCTCGGACCCGCTGACCTTCACCAATTTCCTGTCCAAATTCCAGACCCTGCGACGCTTCTTCCTCTCCCCGGAAGTGATCCAGCGCATCACCCACGAGGCAGTGGTGGACGCGGCCGAGGACGGCATCCAGCACCTGGAGCTGCGCTTCACCCCGGTGGCGTTGAGCCGGTCGCAGGATTTCCTGCTCTCCTCGGTGATGGACTGGGTATGCAGCAGCGCAGCGCAGGCGGCCCAGGAGCGCCACATCAGCGTGCGCCTGATCGCCAGCGTCAACCGCCACGAGCCGCCCGAGCTGGCCGCCGAAGTGGCCCACCTGGCAGCCGAACGCATCCCCCAGGGACTGGTCGGGCTGGACCTGGCCGGCAACGAGGCCGAGTTCGACGCCCAACCCTTCGCCCGCATCTTCCAGGAGGCCCGCCAGGCCGGCCTGTCCATCACCATCCACGCCGGCGAGTGGGGGGGAGCGGCCAACGTGCGCCAGGCCATCGAAGTGCTGGGCGCCGTGCGCATCGGGCACGGTATCCGCGTGCTGGAAGACCCGGCTGTGGTCGAGCTGGCCCGCCAACGTGGCACCGTCTTCGAGGTATGCCTGACCAGCAACTACCAGTCGGGGGTGGTGCCATCCATGGTCGATCACCCGCTGCTGGCGATGATCCAGGCCGGGCTGCGGGCCACCCTCAACACCGACGACCCGGGCATTTCGAGCATCACCCTGAGCGACGAATATCGCCTGGCGTGCGACATGCTCGGCCTGCCCCTGGTCACCCTGCACAGCTGCATCCTGGAGGCCGCCGAGGCGGCTTTCCTGGAGCCCCTGGAGCGTAAACTGCTCGTCAGCCAGCTGCGTATGGCGCTGCGCGGGCGGGTGATCCTGTGACCCCGGAGACCATCTTCCGGGACTACCCAAAAGGAAAACCAACTCATGCACATACTGGTAACCAATGATGATGGCGTCATGGCGCCCGGGCTGCTGGCCCTGGCGCAGGCCATGCAGTCGTTCGGTCAGGTCTCGGTAGTGGCCCCCGACCATAACTGGTCGATCTCGGGGCACGTCAAAACGCTCAACCGCCCGCTGCGGGTGGTCGAGGCCACCCTGGCCGACGGCACCCCGGCCCTGGCCAGCGACGGCGCCCCATCGGACTGCGTGGCCCTGGCCGTGCTGGGGCTGCTGCCCGAGCCGATCGATTTCGTCGTCTCAGGCATCAATCCGGTGCCTAACCTGGGGCACGACCTGACCTATTCGGGCACGGTGACGGCGGCCATGGAGGCTGCCATCTGGGGCCTGCCGGCGGTAGCTTTCTCGCTGGACGGTCCGGAGGGCGAGCACATGTCCGAGATCGATTACAGCCCGGCGGCCCGCGTGGCGGCCGAGGTGGTCTCCCTGGCGCTCAAGCACGGCATCGCTTCGCAGACGCTGTTGAGCGTCAACATCCCGTACCGGCCCTACGAGCAGCTGCACGGCTTCCAGGTCACCCGCCAGGGGCTGCGCATCTATCGTGACGCGCTGATCAAGCGCACCGACCCGCGCGGCAAGCCCTATTATTGGATCGGCGGCGACGCGCCCACCGGCGTGCCGGAGGAAGGCACCGACATCGGCGCCTTGCAAGCGGGGCTGGTCAGCATCACCCCGGTGCAGCTGGACCTGACCGCCCACCAGCTGGTGGCGGACATCGCCGCCTGGGAATGGTCCCTGGCCGAAGCGCCCGCCGCACCGGGCAAAGACGGCTCGGCCTGAAAGCCGGCGATGGTACGATGATTGTGTGGCTCACCCGTCTGTCAGCGGGTGAGCTTTTTTGTGCCACGGCCGCGAGTCCTCACCCGTGGATGCGGTGGTATCGGGTCTGGAAGAGTTCTGGTTGGCCACCAACCTGCATGGAGTGTGGAAGAGGTGCGTTTTCAACGCACCCTACGGGAGGCCCCCGCATAGGGCACAATTGCGCCCCGGCCGAGACGCGCCTGAAGCGAAAGCCACCTTTCATGCTCCCGAGGGGATCGTTGGGGGTATGCCTGAGACGGCGCGGGGAAGCCGGGATCCCCGGCCGGCCGTGTTCGGTCGGGCGCACCCCTATCGGGGCACTTTGGAAGCCCGACCTGCTAATAAAAATGAGGGATTCCCATCCCGGCCGCTCGGTGGTGCGGGCGTGGTTTTCCTCCCCCATTTTTGTTCTTTAAAAATGGGGGAGGCGCAGGAGGGGGTCGTTTTGCGGCCTGGGGGAGGCCGTCCCGG
>JAAZNB010000711.1 GCA_012798515.1 Chloroflexota bacterium | reverse complement strand
TCTGCGGCCGGGGAGGGGCGCGGTGAATATCGATCCTCCACGCAAGACAGAGAAAGTCGGCTTTCGCTTCGGGTCCGGGCTGGCCAGGATGCCTGGCCAGATCTCACCCGTGCGGGATCAAGCGCACATTGCCACATCGCGCTAGCCGACCTACGCAGGGCGGGTCTTTCCTTTCCCCATTTTGGAAAAATGGGGAAAGCGTTCCATGGCGTGCCTGGCGCGTCAGGCCTCGACCAGCAGGGCGCCGCTGAAGGGCGGGAGGGTCAGGCCATCCAGGCGGCCCTGGAAGACGCGGGCCTGGCCGGCGGGGCCGAGGGCCACGCGCAGCCCGCGCCCCTCGGGCAGCAGCTCCTGGAGGGGCGCCTCGGGGCGCCAGGGCTGCTCCGCACGGTTGATAGCCACCAGCAGGGTCTCGCGCGGGCTGCGCCGGGCATACAGCAGCCGCTGGCCTTCAGCGTAGAGGGGCAAAAACTCCCCGTCACGCAGCGCCCGGTGGGCGTGGCGCTCGCGCACACAATCCTGCACATAACCGCGCAGCTCGTGATCCCAGCGCGACTCGTCCCAGGGAAAGGCGCGGCGGTTGTCCGGGTCGTGGCTGCCCTCCAGGCCGATCTCGTTACCGTAATAGATGCACGGCGCCCCGGGGTAGGTCATCTGGAACAGCGTGGCCAGGCGGAACAGGTCCCGCCGCCCCTGCAAGAGGGTATGAAAACGGGCCGTATCGTGGCTGTCGAGCAGGTTCAGCTGGGCCAGTACGGCCGGGCGCGGATAGCGCTGCAGCAGGTCGCCGGCCAGCTGCAAGAAGCCCGGCGCGTCGGCCGGCATCCACCCGCCGGCGTGGGTCATCCAATGCCCGATAGCGGCCGGCTCCACCGCCGGTCCGCCGAAAAAGCCCCACACACCGTAGGCCAGCAGGTAATTCATCACCCCGTCGAACTGGTCGCCCTGCAGCCAGGGCGTCCCATCGTTTGGGATCTCACCGGTCAGGTAAGCCTCGGGGTTGGCCTGCTTGACCACCCGGCGGAACTCCGGCCAGAAGCCCGGCTCGCGGATCTCGAAGGGCACGTCCAGGCGCCAGCCATCGATGCCCTGCTCGACCCAATAGCGCGCCACCTGGTAGATGTAATCGCGCACCTGGGGATTGGCCACGTTGAGCACCGGCAGGGCCGGCAGGTTCCACCAGCTGTCGTAATTGGGCGCGCCCGAATAGGCATTGAGGGGGAAGTCGTGCACCTTGAACCAGTCCAGGTAAGGCGAAGCGGCCCCCGTCTCCAGGATGTGGTGGAAAGGCCAGAAACCCCGGCTGGCGTGGTTGAAGACGCCGTCCAGGACGACGCGCATGCCGCGCCGGTGGGCCTGGTCCAACAGGTGGCTCAGGGCAGGGTTGCCGCCCAGCAGCGGATCGACCTGGAAGTAATCGTAGGTGTGGTAGCGGTGGTTGGAGGCTGACTGGAAGACCGGTGTGCAGTAAATAGCCGTGATGCCCAGGTCTTGCAGGTAATCCAGGCGCTCGGCAATGCCCAGCAGGTCGCCGCCTTTGAACCCATACAGGCTCGGCGGGGCGTCCCAGGGCTCCAGGTTGCCCGGCTTGGGCACCTGCGGGCTGCTGGCGAAACGGTCGGGAAAGATCTGGTAAAAAACGGCGTGGTGTACCCACTCCGGGGTGGTGAACTCAGTGGGGGTCATACTTGCTCTCCTCCCTCGCCGGGGCGCCCTCAGGGCGTGCCCTCCAGCGTGATGGACGCCAGCACGTAGGGGTCGTCGCCGCTGAGCGGGAATATGCGCAGGCGGTCGAAACCCGTGCGGGCGGCCTGGGCCGGGGTAGCCAGGTGCTGGACGACCGGCCCGCCGGCGCCCGGCTGCGGGTCGAGCTGGGCCTGGCCCACCAGGCGCGTCCCCAGCCAGTATTCCACCTGGTAGCGGCTGTCGCCGTCCAGCTCGAGATCGAGGGCGGCGGCGTCCGTCTGGTCCGCCAGCGTGATCTGGGTCCCGCTGTCGGCGAAAGTGTAGGGCTGCATGGGTTGGCCGGCTTCCAGGCGGGTCAGGACCATGTCCGGGTAGCGATAGCGGTCCTGATCGATGAGGTCATCGAACTGGCCGGTGTTCATCTTCCAGATGGCCACGAAGCGCTCCGGGCTGAACAGCGGCCCGCGGGTGATGAGGGCCAGCTGGTCGTAAAATTTGCCCAGGTTTTCGTCCTCCAGCAGGTCGGTGCCGGTGTAGACGGTGGACAGGTAACCCTCGGGGACCACCCGGGGGTAGTGGCCCACCCGCCAATGCACCTCGCGTAGGGCGGGCATGCGCGCCAGCAGCGGGTCGGAGAGGGCCAGGTAATCGATGACGAACACCTGCGGGCCGGCGAAATAGCCGTACACGCCGGTGTTCTTGAGCACCACCACCTGGAGATCGGTCTGCGAATCCTGGCGGGCGGCCAGGCCGCCCCCGTGGCCCACCGAGGTGGGCATGTCCTTACCGGCGGCGTTGATCAGCCCGGCGTCGGGAAAATACCAGGCGCGTTCGTCGGCAATGCCGTGAGCATCCACCAATGGGGCCGCGCGCAGCGGCTGGAGCAGGAAGGTAGGGGTGGGCGCGGCCAGCCCCAGGGCCAGCACGCCGGCGAAGGCCAGTCCCCGTACCACGGGCCGCGTGTGGCGGAAATCCAGCTGGCCCAGGATGGCCACGGCGCATACCAGCGGGGCGGACAGGAAGCGCCCGCTCATGAAGTCCCCGCCGATCTTGACCACGTAGGCCAGGTAGAGCAGCACGCCCAGCCCCACGGCCGAGGCGCGCTGGCGCCGCCCGGCGAAGGCTACCAGGACGAAGAACAGCACGGCGGCCAGGGTCAGCGGGTCGCGTTGCAGGGAGTTCAGCAGGTAGAACAGGCCCTGGCGCAGCAGCTCGCCGCCCGGCACGCCGGTGTTGAGCTTGGCGTAGGCCGTGTTGGGGAAAGGGAAGCCGTAGTAGAAGATCGAAAAGGCCTCCCATAGCAGCAGAGGCGCCTGCCCGGCAACCCCCAATAGCAGGGCGTTTTTCTTCTCGGGCAGTTCCAGGAAGGCCAGCAGCAGGGCCGGGGCGTAAAGCAGGACGGTGTCCAGGCGGTTGACCGCCCCCAGCGAGGCCAGCAGCGAGAGCAGGCAGAAGCGCCGGAGTCCCAGGCTGCCTTTGAAATACACCACCCAGAACAGGACCAGCAGCAGGTGGGTGAGCGGGTTCTCCAGCCCCGAGGTGGAATAGTCGATGAAGGCGTTGGAGAGGGTCAGGATCAGCACCCCCAGGGCGGCGCCGGTCCAGGTACGCGCCTGCAGGTAGGCGTAGGCGACCACAGCCAGGAAAGACAATCCCAGGCAGACGGAGATGGCCGTGTAGAAGATTTCCCGGCTGGCGGCGTAGAAGGGGGTGAGCAGGAACAGCCACAGCGGGTGGGTGTAGGCCTGCACCCGTTCGGTCACGTTCCAGGTCAGGCGGAAGCCGTGCACCAGGTTATCCAGGGTGCGGAAGGTGATGTAGGCGTCGTCGCTCAGCCAGGCGCGCTGTAAGGCGACCAGGAAAAACAGGACCAATAAGACCATCAAGGCCACCCGCGACGCGCTGGAGGCGCGCCGGGGGGGATCGGAACGGAGGGTTGGGTCGCCAGCCGGCTGCATAGAGTTCTCTCCCATGTCGAAGACCTGCCCGGTCGTTTACGAACCATTCCCGGGCAGGAATTTATTATAACCCAGCGCGGCCGGTGAGAAAGGCCGGCCGGGCGGGTTTGCCTGCCCGCCGGGGCGCCTTTCTCGCCCCGTCCCCCGGCCGCAGAGCGGCCCAAAAGACGCCCTCACGCGGAGCGTAAGGGCGAGGTAGGCCGACATCCCTGATCGCGCCGGGGGAAGAGCACCGGGGGCTTCGCTGCGCTCGCAACGACACAGCTCCCGTTGGCAGCCCCTCCGCTGCCCGGGAGGGTGATATAATTCCGGGCGAAAGGACCCTACTCATGCCAATCGAAACCTTCCGGCCGCTGGTCGAAGCCACCCGCGGCCCGCTCGTCGAATCGGTGCACTTTGGCGCGTTCGCCGTGGTGGACGCCGCCGGCCGGCTGCTGGCCGCCCAGGGCGACCCGCAGTTCAGGACCTACCTGCGTTCCAGCGCCAAGCCGCTGCAGGCCCTGGCGCTGATCGAAGGCGGCGGGGCCGAGGCCTTCGGCCTGGAAGAACCCGAGGTGGCCCTGCTGTGCGCCTCGCACACCGGCACCGACCGCCACGTGGCCACGGCTGCCGGCATGCAGGCCAAAATCGGCATCCACGAGAGTGACCTGCAATGCGGCGTGCACCCGCCCAGCGACGAAGGCACGCGCTACGCCATGCGCCGGCGCGGCGAGGCGCCCACCCCCAACCGCCACAACTGCTCGGGCAAACACACCGGCATGCTGGCCCTGGCTCGCCTGCGCGGCGACCCCATCCAGGATTATCTCGACCCGCAACACCCGGTGCAGCAGACCATCCTGCGCACCTTCGCCGAAATGTGCGCCCTGGCGCCCGAAGAGATCGTCCTGGGCACCGACGGCTGTTCGGCGCCGGTGTTCGCCATCCCCCTGTACAACGCCGCCCTGGGCTACGCCCGCCTGTGCGACCCGGCCGGGCTGCCCGAGAAGCGGGCCGCGGCCTGCCGGCGCATCACTCACGCCATGGCGGCCTACCCCGAAATGATCGCCGGGCCGCAGCGCTTCGACACCGGCCTGATGGCCGCCTGCGGTGGGCGTGTGGTATGTAAACAGGGCGCCGAGGGCTTCCTCTCCCTGGGTATCCTGCCCGGGGCGGTGGCCGCCGGCAGCCCGGGGATGGGCGTGGCCATCAAGATCGCCGACGGCGACCTGCACGGCCAGACCCGCCCCCAGGTGGACGACCCCAACGAGACCGGCGACGCCGGCGGGCGCGCCCGGCCCATCGTGGCGCTGGAGATCCTGCGCCGCCTGGGGGTGCTGGACGCAGCCCAGGCGCGTGAACTGGCCCACTTCGACGCCCGCCCGCTGTCTAACTGGCGCGGCCTGCGCGTAGGCGAGATCCGCCCGGCATTCGACTGGGGCCAGGCCTCATCCCAATCGCAGCCGGCCTGATGCGCACCTCCTCCGGATAGGACCCCCATGGAAACTCCCTCCCCCGTATCTCCCGACCCGCAGCTGGTCGCCCGGGCCCAGCAGATCCATGCCCTCCTGCTGGAGCGCTTTGGCCTGCCCGAATGGCGCCTGCCGCTGCCCCCGCTGGACGAGCTGGTCTCGACCATCCTCTCGCAGAACACCAACGACGTCAACCGCGACCGGGCCTTCGAGAGCCTGCGCGCCCGCTTTGCCACCTGGGAAGCGGTGCGCGACGCCGACCCGCAGGCGGTGATCGAAGCCATCCGCCCGGCCGGCCTGGGCAACCAGAAGGGGCCCCGCATCCAGCAGGTGCTGCGCGAGATCACCGCCGAGCGCGGCCAGCTCAGCCTGGAATTCCTGCGCGACCTGCCGGCGGCAGAAGCCCACGCCTGGCTGCTGCGTTTCAACGGCGTGGGGCCCAAGACGGCCGCCATCGTGTTACAGTTCTCCCTGGGCATGCCGGCCTTCCCGGTGGATACGCATATCTACCGCGCCAGCGGCCGCCTGGGACTGCGCCCGGCCGGCATGAGCGTGGAACAGGCCCACGTGCACCTCTCCGGCCTGTTCCGTCCGCAGGACTACGGCCCGGCACACCTTAACATCATCCGCCTGGGGCGCGAGATCTGCACGGCGCGCAAGCCGTACTGCTGGTTGTGCCCGCTGCGCGAGGTGTGCGATTACGCCCGCAGCCTGCCGGAGGGTGGCGCCCGGCCGGCGTGAGCCTGTTGTGTTAAGTGGTACTAAACAGGGATTGGATCAGAAAAAACACCCCGAATGGCCTCAAAATTGAGCCCTGCGGGTTGAAAATGACCCAAGCGCGCGTCTCAGGGCCGGAATAGGGGAAAAAAAGGTCCCCCCGACCAGTTGAGGGGGGCAACCGGCAGGAGGGACACCGTTATTCTAGCACGCTTTATACGATAATACAAGTGGTTTGTTAAACCTGATTGTATTAATTTGTGGTTATATTGAAATTAATTTCCCCCTGGATTTATAGTGACGCCAAGCTTATCGGCCCGAAAAGGATTGCGCAGGTTGTTTCGAGGCGCCCATGCCCCTCGAAAAGCGGTGCGGCCTGGTTTCGGGAGCGCTGCTTAATAGATGTCCCGCCGGATGAATTCCCGCCGCGCGGCGGTGTAGACCAGCGCCGCGCCCAGCAGCGACAGGGCCAGCGGCAGGCGCCAGTCTTCGTAGGCCTGCACCGGCAGCGCCCAGGGCGAGAAGTACGACGAGCTGAACAGGTAGGACGAAATGGTAAACAGGTTGGACACCGAAGCGGCGAAGCCCACGGCCAGGGACACCAGGAAGCCCGGCCAGCGCAGGCTGATCCATTGGTGCAGGCTGAGCATGAACAGCGACAACAGCCAGGCCAGCAGCGGGCGCCCGTAGGCCTCGCCGATGGGGATGGGGAAATCCAACCCCAGGTCGGGGCGCAGGTAGTGGGCCGCCAGGCTGCCGGCCAGGTTGGCGCTGGCAAAGACCAGTGTGCTCACCAGGCTCAGCCCGGCCAGGCTGAACCACTTGCCGGCGAACACGGCCGACTGCGGCACGCCCATGGCGAACAGGTGTTTCCAGCCCTTGCCTTTGTAGTCCACGTCGGCCAGCAAAGCGCTGAGCAGGGCCACCACCACAGGCATGGCAAAGATGGTCCACAGCTTGATGGAATAACGGAAATACAGCGACCACATGCTCAGGTAAGCCGGGTCCTCCGGCATGCGCCCGATGTGGGATTGCAGGGCGCTGGCGAAATTGGCGAAGGACGGGAACAGCGGCACCAGCAGGGCTGCGCTGAGGGCCAGGCTGCGCTTGAGCTTGAGACTTTCGGCCCGCACACCGCGGGCGGTATAGACCAGGTTCATTGGCTTTCCTCCTACTCGAGCACGTCGCGGCGCAGGAAACTGCGGCAGCCGGCGTAGGTGATGGCGGCGAAGCCGGCCAGGCTGTAGACCAGCCCGGCCACGCCTTCGAAGACGCTGACCCTGGCGTAGATGATGGAGGGCAGCGCCCAGGGGAACACCAGGCGCACCCCATCGATCTCGTGCACGAACAGGCCAATCAAGCCCAGGGCAAAACCCAGCCCGATGGACAGGGCAAAGTTGTGCACGCGCGTGCTGAACCAGAAGTGGAAGGCCAGGATCAGCAGCGAATAGAGGTAGATCAACAGGTAGGGCAGGAGCATGCGCCACAGGTTGATCGTCTCCAGCGACAGCCCCAGGTCGGGGCGCACCCGGGTGAACAGCCAGCCCCAGAAGATGTTCTCGGCCCATACCACCAGGCAGGCCAGCAGGCTGAGCAGCATGACGATGGCCAGCTTGGCCAGGTAGAGCGCCGCCTTGGGCAGTGGCAGGCACATCAGCTGCCGCCAGCGCTTCGTGTCGTGCTCCTGGTGGGCAGTGAAGGCCGAGACCAGCACCAGCCCGTAGGGGAAGAACAACAGGGCCCAGAAGGTGATGGTGTTGTGCTCGAAACTGACCCAGCCGTCCGGGTGGGAATACCAGTCCTCACTGCGTTCGATGCCGCTCAGCAGCAGGAAGTTGAACAGGGTGAGCATGGTGGGCAGCAGGAACACGCCCAGCAGCGAGAGGGTGCGCCTGGACTTGAGGATCTCGGCCGAAACACAGCGGAAAAAGGAATTCATCATTTGCATCCCTCCTGGCCGGTCATTTCCAGGAACATCTCTTCCAGGCCGGGTTGGTGCAGGTAGAACTGGCGCACCAGGAAGCCGGCCTGCTGCAGGGCCTGGTTGATCTGGCTGCCGGCGTCTTCCGTGGCCCCGGCCACTTCCAGGCCCTGGCCGTTGTAGTGCACCTGCCAGCCCAGCCCGCTCAACAGGCCGGCGGCCTCCTGCGGACGGTCGACCACCACACGCAGCACGCTGCCCCAGCGCTGTTTCAATTCGGCCAGCCGGCCCTGGTAGAGCAGGCTGCCGTGCTGGATGATGCCCACGTGGGTGGCCATCAGCTCCACCTCGCTCAACAGGTGGCTGGAGAGGAACACGGTCACGCCCATCTGGCGCGGCATGTCGCGGATCATGGCGCGGATTTCCTGGATGCC
>JAAZNB010000710.1 GCA_012798515.1 Chloroflexota bacterium | reverse complement strand
GAGTGTTCCGGCGGCGACCAGGGCATAGGTTAAGCCTTGGCGCTGGTCGACCAGCGCCTGCCAGCGCCGGACACCCGCCTGTACTTCAAAGATAACCCCAATAGGGGCATACAAGATACGGGTTGTATAAACTTTGTCCAATCCGTACAGACCGATCCCCTGGGCTTTCAGCCAGGCCTCCTTGAACGTCCAGCAACGGTAGAAGCGCGACAGCAGTTCCTGGGGTGAAGCGCTGTCCAGGCCGGACGCATCGAGCCGGAACAGGGCCCGGTCCGGCGCGGTCAGGTAGCGCTGGATCAAAGGTTGGACGGCGTCCAGCTCCTGCGGGCTTTCCAGGTCGACCCCCAGCGGGCGATCCAGGGAAAACGCGTACAGGGCGTGTTCTCCACTGTGGGCCAGGTTGAAATGCAGTCCCGGTGGGGTGAGGGTAGGTTTGCCCTGTGGGCCGTAAGAAAAGCGGATTTCCTGGGGCGCCTGGCCGGTGTAAAACGAAACCAGCCGGCGCAAGATGACCCGGCCTGCGACGAAGCGCTGGCGATGGAGGTCCAGCCGGAAGCGTTCTGCTCGTTGGCGTTCGTCCGCAGCCAGAAGGTCGAAATCAGCGGCGAGTGGCTGGGCATCGTCCAGGCGCGCGAACCACAGGTGGACCTCAGGTCCTACCGGCAGTTGCCCCCTGATCTTGTCCTGGATGCGAGCAAACATGGCGTGCATCTCCCTCCGCAAACCGCCCCAGGCAACCCAATCCTACGGGTGCGGTTCGATTAACGGCTTTTCCGGCCGGTATTGGTCCAGGCTGGTGGGCAAGACGACGCCCTGCAGTTTGAGGGCCTGCAAACGGTACAGGTAACTGCAACCGGTGAGCAGCTGCAGGGCGATGTCGACCACGCGCCGGTTTTCCGGGGCCTGGAGGTAGGTGCCCTGAACCCAATCGTTGAAACTACCCATGGAAGGGCCACACCAGATCTGGTAATCCATCTCGCGACCGGGCTCCCCGGTGTTCGACCAGCGCGAGGATAGGCCCAGGTACCAGCGGAAGATCAAGGCCATCTTGCGCTTGGGATGCTGGTTGGCGCGCTCGATCTGTGCCGGATCCCGTTCGGAGAAGAACTTGACCGTGTCCTCCCAGACGCTGTCCAGGCTGCGTTTGAAGATCTGGCTCTCCAGCTTTTGGCGTTCGTCGCTGGGGATCTCGTCGATAGCGTTATAGCGCATGTAGGTATCGTAGAGCTTCTGGGCGCGCATGGGGAACAGGGTGCCGGTCTTGAGTACCTGGACCTTGACGCCCATCTCGAACATGTCAGCCGAGGGGGCCATCATGACGTCGGCCATGCCGGCCTTGGCGAGGATTGTCTTGGTGTAGGGGGAAGAGCCGGCCTCGATGGCGGCCTGGTTGACCGAACCGGTGAAGAGATAGGCGGCGCCCATCATCAAGGCGCCCAGGGCTGAGGCCGGGGTGCTGATGCCGCCGGCGGCGCCCACGCGCACCGGTTGGTCGTAGTGGTAGAGCGCCTGGATCTCGTCGCGCAGGGCGATGATCGAGGGCAGCAGCCCGACCAGCGGGCGGTTGTCGGTGTGCCCGCCGGAATCGGCCTCCACCGTCACGTCGTCGGCCACCGGGACACGGCGAGCCAGGCCGGCCTGCACTTCACTGATGGCGCCTGCGGTCACCAGGGCGTTCAAGATGGCCTCCGGAGCGGGTTTCATGAAATGTTGGGCTACTTCCCGGCGGGAGAGCTTGACGATAACCCGGTTGTGGATGCGCACGCTCCCGTCGGGGGCGGACTCCAGGCCGGCGGCGCGGTAGCGCACGATGTGCGGGGTCAGGTCGAGGAAGGCGGAGGCCTCCACGGTACGGACCTGGTGTTTCAAATACAGGTCCACGGCCCGTTTTTCCAGGGCGTCTTCATGCGGGCTGTGGATCAGGTTGAAGGCGTAGGGGCCCTGGGGCAGGGCCGCCTGGATGGCGAGAATGGCTTCTTCCAGGCGTACAGGCACCAAGCCGGCGGCTCCGAAGGAACCAAGCAGGCCGGCTTTGCCCAGCTCGATGACCATGGCCACCGAAGCAATGCCGTTGGCCATGGCGCCGGCGCCGTAGGCGGCCTGCAACCCATATTGGCTGCGGAAAGTCGGGTCACCCAACTGCTGGTAGGGCAGTGGGTGGGCGGCGGCCAGTAGCTGGGCGGGGCCATCCCCGGTGGGACCCAGCTCGCCCTCGCTGGAGAGGCCGATCCGCCCGCCGTGAAGCAGGGCAAACACCGGACTGTCCAGACGGCTGAGCGCGGCGCGATCACCCGCTTCGTCGTAAGCGATCTTCTCCATTGGGCCATTCCAGGACAGGCCTTTGTACAACCGGGCCGGGGTGGCCTGCTGTTGAGCTACAGCTTTCGCGTAGGCATTATTCATCGTTCGAACCCTTCTGTGATTTGCAATGCCGCATTTTCAATGTGATAAATCCTTTTTTGATCTACCCATAGGGAGGCGTTGGCGAGCAGAGGAACCTCACCCTGGGCGCCGGTGGTGTGCCGGACAGTGGCTTCGAGCTGGATCAGGCGGTTGGCCGGGGTGATCTGGCCGCGATATTTCCACGCCAGAGGGCTGTTTAACGCCAGGTGGTAATGGGGCCGGTGGAAAGGCTGCAACAGCCCCTGTTGGGCAGCGTAAATACGCAGTACCTGGAAAAGCGCTTCGATCCCCAGGGAGCCCGGCATGACCGGGTCCTCGAAGAAATGACAGGTGTAAAACCACTGCCCGGGATGGTTGCGCTTTTGCGCATAGACATAATCGCTTTCCTGGCCGGGTTGGATGGAGACCTGGTCGAGGTAGGATCGCCCGGGGAGCTGCCAGTTGGAGATGGGCAGCAAAGTCTCGGGAACAGTGGGAACACGACTGGCGGGCCCGCCGTCCAGGCCGTTCTGGTTGTTCAAGGCGTCCAGGCGGAAGTACCCGAAGACGGCACTGCCCTGGAAGAACGTCTTTCCCTCCAGGGCCAGCTGGAAGGTGAAAGATTGGATGATGGTGCCAGCGGTGGTGGCCGTGGAAACCAGCTGGGCCGAGGACTGGATCGTATTCCCGGCCAGCCGGACGGGGAACAGCACGGTCCCGTTGCCGTCCAGGTTACGGAAATAGAGGTCCAGCTCAGGATAAACCAGGGGCGTGCGCAAGGCGGCGGAGAGGAACCCGCAGGGTTGCAGAGCCATTTCCATGAGCACCGAATAAGGTGCGTCTGGGGTGGAGTCGGGCTGCACGTACCAGGCGTCCATGGGAACGTCTACTTCGGCTTGGATATGGGCCGGCCGGTCCAGCTGGTAAGGCTGGCCTTCCAGTTCCAGGACGCGACTCATCAGCAGCAGATCTCCATTGGGGATGCGGGGACCACGGCGCCGGTCGAAGATGCGAAAATCTTCACCCAGGCAGCGGGCAATCGACCCGCTGGCAAACTCCTCCAGGTCCTGGCGCGTAAATAGGGACCGGCGCTGTCCCAGCGTGGGATGGGAAACCGGGAGGGAAGCCGGCCCAGGGGTGGAGAGGGGATCACCCGCCGCCGGATAGGCCGCCTCGATCTGCTGGACGAGCAGTGCGTGAATGTGTTCCAGGCCGGTGCGGCGTTGCAGCAGGTAATCCCGGTGTAGGGCAGCGTCCCTGCGGCTGGCAGTCAGCAGGTTTTGGAGAATTTTTTCAGACGAACGGTTGGTGACCGGTGCATTCATTGCGGTTGACCTC
>JAAZNB010000135.1 GCA_012798515.1 Chloroflexota bacterium | reverse complement strand
GCCGTTGGGAAACCATGGTCCTGGGTACGCCGGCCCAAATCCGCGCTGAGGCCGAAGATGCCATCCTGTCTACCAACGGCACGCGTTTTATCCTCGGCACCGGTTGTGTCTTACCCATCGTCGCTCCCCGTGGCAACATCCTGGCAGCACGCCACAGCGTCGACGCCCAAATTCTATAATATCGAAGAGGCCCCCATTTGAGCAACCCTCGTATTATCGCCGGGAAAGCGCGTGGACACCGTCTGCAAGCCGTCCCCGGGGATATCACCCGGCCGATCACCGACCGGGTCAAAGAAGCCTTATTCAACATCCTGGCCAACGACATCCAGGACGCTCATTTTTTAGACATGTTCGGCGGCACGGGCAGTGTCGGTATCGAGGCCTTGAGCCGTGGGGCTGCCTATGCGCGTTTTCTGGACGTACATCGTTCGGCCGTGGACACGATCAAGAAAAATCTATCCCGCACCCAGTTACAGGGCCTGGCCGACGTGGTGTTGACCGACGCCTTCCAATACTTGCAACGCCCCCCGGACCACACCTTTCACTACGTTTACATTGCCCCCCCGCAGTACAAACAGCTGTGGCAAAAGGCCATCCGTACCCTGGACGAAAATCCAGCCTGGATGGCGCCAGATGTATGGGTCATCGTCCAGATTGACCCGCTGGAATACGAAGCCATTTCCCTACAATCCCTCCACGAATTCGACCAGCGCCGGTACGGCAGCACGCTGTTGGTGTTCTACGAACCCACCGCGGAACCGTGATCTGCCTGAGCTGTTCTGCTCGATCAGCTAAAATATATTTGGAGTTGGCCTTTTTCGTCGTAGGCATACCGGGCAGAAAACGGGGGCTCTCCCGGTTTCATTTTCACCAGCAACGGCAATAATGTACGGAGGTCATCGACCATATCATACCGGTCGACCGCCGCACACGATATCCAATCCAGGTGCCCTTCGCGCGAGTCCACCAGGTCACCGCCAGCGTAGTGGCCTTTCAAGATGTACATAGCGATCCCACGCTGGCTATCTACCGGCACCATGACCACACCGCATAGCCACAGGTCGGGCACACGCAGGCCGGTCTCTTCCAACAGTTCCCTGCGTCCTGAGCCTAACACGTCTTCTCCGGCCTCGATATGCCCACCAACGCCGTTGTATCGCCCTGCCCATAATCGCTTGGTCGCTGCCCCTTTCAACAAAAGCACGTCTGTACCGTTAAAGATAAAGATCAACGTGCGTGGGATCACCACAAATCGATCTGCCGACCAGCCTTGTTCATCTTGTGCCATGCTATCCTCCAATAAGAACGGGGCAGCAACCTGAGTGTGCCGCCCCGTATTGTAGATCGATTGTGATCCACCGGCTTCAAGAAGCGCCGGTGATCTATACCCTCATTCCCGAATTAGCTCAAGAACATCGGGACGCCCATGAAATCTTTGATCTTCGGGCGGTAGTTCTCGATGTCGTAAAATGCGGGAACGTCCACGCGTTTCTTGCCAGCCATAATCATATCGATCGGCACCGTAGCGTACTTGCCGCCGTGCAAAGCCACCATCTTGCCGGTCTCACGACGATTGATCAACTGCACCGCCAGGTGGCCGAAGGACATCGCTACCATGCGATCCAGAGAATCCGGCGCGCCCGAGCGCATCATGTAAGCCAGCTGCTGGTACATGATGTCCTGGCCGGTCAATTTCTTGATCTGTTCTGCGGTAATCTGGCCCACACCGCCTAGCTTGCGATGGCCGTAGGCATCCGCTTCCCCCGTCTCGACCACGTCACCGCCCTCAATAATTGCGCCTTCCGATATGGTCATAATTGCATAATTCGAAGAATTATTGCGCTTGTCTTCCATCAAGAACTCGGCCAGGCGTTCCATCGAAAAAGGAACTTCCGTAATAATTGCACGATCAACATAAGCCAGGTAGGCGCTGATCAGGCTGGTTTCACCGGAATTGCGCCCGAACAATTCGACGATCCCGATGCGCTCGTGTGAACCAACCGGGGTGCGCATGTTGGTAATCATCTCTACGCTGCGTGTCACCGCAGTCGAAAAGCCGATGCAGTAATCGGTGCCGAAAACGTCGTTGTCCATCGTCTTGGGAATGGCAACCACGGGAATGCCTTCACGATGTAGACGGGCGGAATAGCTAAGCGTGTCGTCCCCACCAATAGTGACCATCACATCGATACCCAGGTGTTCGATCACCTTCTTAACGTAATCGGTATAATCCACCCTTTCATCATCGATTTTCTTACCGTAAGAGGTGTTGCGCAGAAAATCCGGTACGTCTTTTTCACGCACTTTCTGTGGATTGGTGCGCGAGGTGTGCAAGAATGTACCGCCGGTGCGGTCGATGGTGCGCACGTCCTCACGGTCTAACTCCCGGATGTAATAATCGTAAGTGGATGGCTCATCCAGGTTATACTTTAATAACCCCTCCCAACCTCTTCGAATCCCAATTACCCGGTAGTCACTCTCCAACGCGCCCATTACCACTGTCTTCATGCATGGGTTCAACCCCGGCACGTCCCCCCCGCCTGTCAACAGGCCAATCGTCTTCTTCGTCATGTTGGTCTCCTTGTAAAAAAGAATTCTATATAATTTCAGATCATAACTGCTTAGTGGGTTTGGAAACTCGGGCTTCTTTGTGCCTTGAGCTGAGGTATTACTATTAATTATTGATCCCCATATCCTTCGACTCGATCTCCAAACAGGGAACCTGGAACGTAATCTTGCTCCCCTGCCCAATCGATGAATCGATCCTCAACACGCCTCCCAACATGTCAACCCGCTCACGAATCAGTTTTAAACCGAGACCGTGACTCTCTGCAATACTGTCCTGGTCGAATCCTCTACCGTTATCTGCAACTGCAATGAGGATGAGCGTATCCTCGATAGTAATCTGTACACTAATTTGGATTTTTACCGGATGGTCCTGGTTGTGCCGGATGGCGTTGCCCAGTAACTCCTGCACAGCCCGGAAGATCATGACCTCAAGATATGGTTCCAGCCGCCGTTCTTGCCCTTTGATACGCAGGCTGATTTCGACCCCCGACTGCTCTTTAAGCGCATCGACATAGCGTTTCAGGGTCGGAAACAGTCCCAGGTCATCTAGCATCATCGGGCGTAGCTCGAAGATAAAACTGCGCACCTTTTGGAATGTGCTCATCGCCGCGGTGCGCAAGTTGTGCAGCTCATCCTTGGCTTTTTCCGGGTCGATGTCGAACAGGCGCGTGGCGATTTCTGTCTGAACGATGAAGTTGGACAGCGCCTGCGCCGGGCCATCGTGCATCTCTCGTGACAAACGCTGGCGCACCGATTCCTGACCGTTGATGACCATTTCCAGAATGGCCGATCCACTACCGTTGGCGTGTCCGGCCTGGCTGGACTCGCTTACCTGGTTGAAATAACCATTGGCTCGGGTGAGTAAAGCAATCCAACGTTGGAGAGTTGCCTGGTCCCCTTGCAATTTCTCCATCTGGCCGCGCATCACCAGCAGCCGCTGCTGAACGTCGAGGGCGGCGTTATACGCATTCAAAATATCGGCGCGTGGTGCGCTTTCGATTTGCGCCTGGATCTGCTGGAGGTGCCCGGTAATTCCGGAGTTGCGCTGGGTCAGCTTATTCAGCTCGGCCTGGCTTTGTTCGAGCATCAAAGAGACTTCTTTGAGCGATCGCCGTGCCTGTTCTAGTTCATCTTGAATCTCATGCTGCATCTCGTTCCTTGCATTTTCAGAATTCGAATCCTGATTTTCCATCCTGGAAACCTCCTGCAGAGATTCATTCATGAGTTGTAGCAATTCCTGGAGTCCAAAACGATTTTTTCGTCTAATTTCGCAAGTATAGCACAGTCTTGTCTAGATAGGCAACCAACAACCATCCGGGGCATCGTCAAGTAAGCCTTACAATTCTATTGATTTTCGCCTTTCCAACGAAACACGGCCATATTTTCGCCCCCCTGTGCGGGAGCGTAATGGCCATCTGTGCGATACACGGCTTCTAGATCCTCAGTCATCTCGGGATACCATCCCGGAAACGTCACCAGGTAATCTACCTGCCGGGCAGTCATATAGGCTGCCAGCCGGGGCTCGGAACGGATAAACGGGATCACCTCGGGGGTTACCAGCCCGGCCAGGTCGACCATTTCGCGCCGGGCGTAGTACCCCATGGCGCCAATGTCATGGGCAGCGATCAAGGCATCGGGTGGGGTGTTCTGGTCGATCCATAACGCTGTGCGCACCATCTCGGTCTGGATAATCGCTACGTCCTGGGCATACGTCCAGGCGCCAATCGCCAGGAAAGCCGCCGCCGCCACACCCAGGCTGGTCGCCCAGACCTGCCGGGCGATGTGCACGCCCCATCCTCGATTGCCAATGGCATCCAACAACCCGGCTGTGCCCACACCGGCCAGCAGGTAGCAGACCGGCATAGCCGGCATCATGTAGCGCCCGTGCTGGTAATCTACCGGTAACAGCCAGGCATATACGGCCGTGTATCCCAGCCACCATACCAGCATAACCAGCGGCAATACCAACCTGTGCCTGACCGCCCGATAAACCAGGTAGAGCCATCCCGGTAACAGTAAAACGCCGGCGCCGATCCAGGGCAGCAACGCCAGGTGTACGAAACGCCCCAGGTAAGGCTCTTGCTGGCGGATTGCGTATTCAGCCTGTTTGGCGTAGAACGTATTCGGCCACCAGTTGCCCGATAGAGACCAGTTGAACCACAGGTACGGCGCCACACAGAGCACAAAACCCAGGCCAAGTTGCGCCAACGGTCTCCAGTGCCAACCTTCTTGATATATCTTCCAGGCCAGCACTACCAGCGCCGGCCCCAGGATGGTCAAACCGTCCGGGCGAATCCACACCATCAGCCCGGTCAAGACTCCAATAACCAACCAGGGCGGCCGGGTTTGAGAAAGCAGGTAGAAGATACTCACGATGACCACCGCGTATAGCAGTATCTCCATCCCGGAGACTGCCGCCCAGACCAGGTGCCATTCCGTCAGCAGGAAAACACCCATCCAGGGAAAGCTCCCCGCCGGGCGCACAGCCAACCGGCGAAATAACCGTTCCCCGATCCAGGCCAGGCCCAGCAGACAAACCCCGCCGAGAGCATACGCCCAGCCCACCGGCTGCCGGAGCCATTGCCCCACACCCAGAAGAACCGTCCACAGAGGCGCGGTCGACCCGGCAGAGAGCTTCCCGGGTATGAAAGCCCATTCTCCGCGCAATGCCAGGTTACGGGCGTAGGTCTGGTGAATCCAGGCGTCATCCAGAGGGAAACCCGGGCCTTCGACCCGCCAGGACAGCAGTAGATAGGCCCCTATGGTTAATCCGGCTGTGAGCGCCAGGGCCAAAATCCGTTGCCTCGCCGTCCACGCCAGTTTCACTGCGAATTCTCCTGGCCGGCCCCATCCACCGGGGGCAAAATACGGAAGAGGTAGATGTCCTGGCGGCCGCCCAGGTAATCCAACCCGGGCCGGTCTCCCGGGGCGCGGAAGAGCTCTTCCAACCCCTGGACGTAATTCTGGTCAAGAATCAGATAACTGGCGCCATAATGGTGCGCCGCCGCCAACAGCGTCTCTTCGCCACCGTCCGGAATCACCAGGCCCGGCCGCCCGGTTGCCAGGTAGAAACCCGGTGGGTTATTGACCATGATGATAGCCTCTGGATCCACCCCCGCCTCCTGGAGCAGCCCCCCGGCCAGCCGGGCGCTTTCCCATCCAGCCTGCCAGGCCGGTTGGTGTACGTCCTGCCCAATCACCACGCTTGTATAAGATAGCGCCGTGTAGCCGGCCGCCAGAAGGACCAGTCCAATGCCAAACACCTGCGTGGCCTGGGGAACATTCCAATTGCGCCTCGGCGCTACCCACTGCACCACCAGGGTAAGCCCGTAGGGCACCAATGCCCACAACAAGACTTGAAATGCCGCTCCGGAATGCAAAAAAGATCCCCGCCCACCTGCGTAAGGGAAGATCACCGTCATGATCAAAAAGGTCACCAACCACAGGATAGCCACAAACTGCACCCGGACGTCATTACGTTTCTTCCACATTCCCACCAGCATAAACGGAAGCAGGAAGATGCTGCCTTCCACGGCCAGGAGGTTTTTCAAGTTTGCGCTCAAAGCGCTCAAGCGATCAAGCAGGTGCTGCTGCCAACCCAAGGCCAGCCAGTTTTGAAAATTCAATCCGGAGGCCGGGTAAGCAAAGGTCTGGTCATAACTGGTGATCCACAGCGCGTGGGCACTGGCCGGGGATAAAATCGCCCCATAAACTTGAAAATTGCGTAAGAACCACGGCAACATCACCAGTCCATAGCCTGCCAGGCATACCGCCAGGCAGCCGGCCAGGTCGGAGAACTTCTTGCTTGCCGGCCACGGCCAGCTCACCAGGGTCATCGCGGCCAACAGCCACAATACTCCGTCCGCCCTGGACAGGTGCATCAACCCGGCCAGCACGCCCAACAACGCCGGGCGTGCGGCGGCGTGCGGATACGGCCCAAGGCGGTATTTTTCCGGAAACGCGGCTACCAAGAAGGCTGCCCCCAACAGCATGTACACGACGAAATTGTCTGTGATCGAGTAATACGCCAGATAAAACCCCGGAAACAATGCCAGGATCCCGGCCAGGCGCGCCTCCCGCCAATCGGCGTGGATTCGATAAGCCATCCAGGCCGTCAAAGGCGCCAGGCAGGCAGCCAGCACCATAAACGGCAGCCGGGCCGCGAAAAAATCCAGACGCCCGGCCAGCAGCATGCCCACCGCAGCCAGGAAAGAAGTCAGGGGCATCCAATATGTGTTGGCGGCGTGAGGGATGCCTGCCGGCTGGTCCAGATAATTCCACAAGAATGGCTCCTGCCAGGTTTGCCCATCCGCTAAACGCTGCCCGATCACCAGGTAGTACTCGGCATCCATGTACCCCGGCACGCTCTGAATCAAGCTGGTACCCAGGATCACCAACAACGACACGATATAAATCCCCACGAAATAGCGGCGCGTCACGTTTGGCCCCCCCCTCCACGATCCTCAAAGTGGAACCGGTAAATTTCCAGGTCGTTCCACTTTTCCATACCCAACGGCTGAGCATGTTTTGCCAGCCAGGCGATCACCGGATGCCCCGCACTTCCCAGGGCCTGGTACTCCGCCGTCGTCCGGGTGAAGGTCACGAAATAGACATCTGCACAACCGTTGACCGCCGCCTGGATGCCCTCTTCCGGCCAGGTTCGCAGTGCGTCTTGAGTGGCGGGCGCCAGGGTATCATTTTGCGAGCCGGGCTCGTCGGCTAAAAACCGCATCGCCAGGTCTGGAACGTAGTAGTGCATGGGGAAATAGCTCAACTTGTTATCATGGACCACACAATCACCGCTGCCCAGGTTGGCTTGTAGAAAATGCCCTCCGGCTTCGAAAGGCGAACGCGGGAACTCCTGGAAGGCCAGCTGATACGGTAAACCAATCGCTGCCGCAGCGACAAAAGAGGCCGCCAGCAGCGGCCCGATTACGGCCTTCCATCGCTCCGCAATTATCCAGCCGGCCAGGCCCAGATATGCCATTTGGGCCAACAAGAAACCGCGCGGCACGAACACCGGGCGCATCAGGTACGACACGCTAAACAACAAGGCCGGCGGCAGCAGCCCCCAGGCGGCCAGGTAGGCCAGACGTTTCTGCCGGCGTACTCCCCGCCCAACTTCCAGGGCCAGGATGGCCAGGATCTCAATGCTCACTACAGCCGCTACGGGGAGCCAGGCCTGCGCCACTGGAAGGTTAGTGGTAAACAGGATCACTGCCTGGACCAGCTCGACCAGGCCCGGCCGGGGCGTCCAAAAAGCAGCCTGGATTTTGTCGATCTGCCCGGGCAACAGCACCAGCCAGGGTAGAAAAAGGACTCCAATGGCAATTTGCGCCAGTAATAACCTCCCCAGCAGGCGCCAATCCCGCCGAAAGAGCAACACGAGATCAGGAATGGCCAGGACGAATACCGCCAGGTTATGGCTGTACATCGCTCCAGCTCCAAAAGCGACCAGCCCCAACCAGTACCCTTTTACCGGACGTTTTTCCTGGCCGCCCAGCCAGATACGGGTAAAACACCAGGCGTAACCGAGTTGGAAGAACACCAGCATGGTGTACATGCGCAGATCCTGGGCGTGATAGATCTGCAACGGGGAAATAGCCGCCAGAAAGGCTGCCCAACCGGCCGCCGGGCGCCCGGCCAGGTCTTTGACCCAGGCGTACAGCAGAAGCAGGCCCCCCAGGCTAAAAAGAACGCTCAGGGTGCGCAACCACCACAGCTGCCGCCCCAACAGCGACCAGAAGTGCAGCAGAAAATAATAAAACGGCGGCATTGTATCTGCCGCCGTACCTTGGATAATGTCCGCCAGGGATTGTTGAGCCAGGAAGAAGCTGAAGGCGTCATCGTATTGGATGCTGCGTCCTGGTAGGAAAATACAGCGCAAAGCCAGGGCGGCGATGAAAATCATCCCCAGGGGTAGCTCATTCCGCAACGCACGCATCATAGCCGGCGGTTTTCCTGGACGTAAATCGAATCGAACCACACGTTGGGAGGGCGGATCGCCCACCAGCGCACCCAGTACAGCCCAAACAACAGAAAAGCCGGTAATGGCAAGAACATCACCGGGCTTTGCACCGGCTGGTCACCATACTGGACGGTGAGTAAAAAGATGCCCCAGATCGTCACCAACAGAAGCAGCATACTGGAAAGCGATACAATGCGGCCGCCGCGGTGCCAACGCTCTTCCCACATCGTAAATATCAACACGATGGCAGGCATTGTGACAATGAAATTCCCCGGGTCAGTCTGGATCCCGATCCACTGGGCGACCACCAGCGTCAGGCAGGCCGTCCATAAAAAGTGACGGTACTCTTCCGTGCGGGTAGATAGCCACCATTCGAAGATCAACACGACTGCCAATACCCCCGTTATCGCCAGCCCCAGGCGATTGCCAATCCCCGGTAGCAAGGCAATCAAGGCCGTGCGCAGTGTGCCAGGCGGATTGTACGCCGGGTAACGCAGGATCTCGCCAATATTTTGCAGAATCCAATCCGGCATCAACAACACCGCCGAAAGACCGAGCAAAAACACCGTGGCCGCCAGCCAGCCTACAACCCGTGGCCGGTGATGCGCCAGGGACCAGATCGCCACAAACAGGATGATCAGCAGGGCCACGTGAGGCTTGATGGTGGCAAAAGCAAACAGCACCCCGGCCAACTCGTCCGCCTTGGCTCGCATGGCCAGTAAGCCTCCCACAATGCACAGCGCCACCAGGATAACCGCATTGCCATTGATCAGCGGGCGCACGCCGTGGTACCACAACAGGGAAAACAACAGGAAGGCCGCCATCGTCTTCACCCCCGGGCGCCAGTCGACGACGCGAACACTCAACAACGAGATCGCCACCAGGCCTGCTTCGAGGACCGTCATCCAGATGGCGCGCGCCATGGCAAAGTCCGGTATCAGGGCAAAGGGCAGGAAAAGCACAATCGAGTACAGGGGATAAGCAAAGCGTAACTCGTGTTCACCGGCTTGCGCAGGACGGCCATAGGCATACGTTTGAATCCGTTCGGCTGCCTGGTCGCTATAGGGGCTGATGCCTTCGGTTACGTACACACGCGTCCCCATCCAGTGGACCAGAAAATCGTTGCCGCCAGGGTTCTGCTGCACGAACCGATAATTTGCGTAGGTCAAAGCGGACAATCCGAGAATAACAACTACGATTAATCCAATCCACAGCCGGGTCAGGTTTCGGCTTCGTTTCAAGTGACACTCCTGATAATGAATAACGGAATGGAGATTTCAAACCCCAGGATGCTTGAATAACCGTGATTCAATTATAATTCAATAACCATGAAACTTACCCTGGCCCTGGCGCAGCTCAACATACAACTTGGTAATGTCGACCACAACTGCCGGCGCGGTTACGAAATGATCACGCAAGCCGCAGAACAAGGTTGCCAGCTGGTCTTGCTGCCGGAACTATGGACCACGGGCTACGATCTGTCTCAGTCAGCTCACCACGCTCAGGCCAACCAGGCCTGCCTTGTGCAGCTGACCGAGCTGGCCAATCGATTCAACATCGCCATCGGAGGATCACTAATCGAATCCTCTCAGGGTAAATACTACAATAGTTTCTACCTGGTCACACCGGGAAATGTAGCGCCGGCCTGTTACCGCAAGATCCATCTCTTTGGACTGATGCACGAACAAGACTGGTTACAATCGGGTGACAGGTCCGTGCTGGCAGCAGTGTCCGGCATCCCGGCCGGCCTGGCCATTTGTTACGACCTGCGATTCCCCGAGCTGTTTCGCCAATACGCCCTCGACGGCGCCCAGATCGTGCTCCTCCCGGCAGAATGGCCCCTCCGCCGCCGGGCGCATTGGGAAATCCTCTTGCAAGCCCGGGCCATCGAGAATCAATTCTTTGTAATCGGCGTCAATGCTGTGGGCGCCAGCGGCGGTGAGACCTTTGGGGGAACCAGCCTGGCTATCAGCCCGTGGGGAGAGACGCTGGCTCAGGCACCACCCGGAGAAGAAGCCTGCCTGATAGTCGAGATCGATACCCGGCAGATCGACCAGGTCCGCTCCCGGATCCCTGTTTTTCAAGATCGCCGGGCAGACGTCTATGGCTCCCCTGGGGCAGCGTATAACCGCGACTGTCCGTCGGAGTAAAGCAGCCGCCAGCCGTTTGCTTCCAGGGCTGGTCCAATCTGCCGGCCCGGGCTGACCAGCACCGTCCGGATGTTCCAGGTCGAGAGTAGCTCTTGCCAGCCATCGCCGGCCTGCACCAGCGTCATCCACTGGCCGATAATCTCGTCCCCAAACAAATCGGTGCGGCCGTCCACGAAGACCGGTTCCTCGGGCAGCCTCCAGATCAGATACCCACCCCAGTTGTATTCACTCAACATGCGTCCCGTCTGGGGATGGTTTTGTAGCCATTGCACCGCTCCCAACGGGTAGAAGCGGTCCAGCGCCCCCTGAATCATTACCGGTTGCGTAACCGCCAACACCTTCCCCATTGCAGCCAGGACCAACAGGGTGTAGATCGAACGGTGCACCCAGCGATAGCCGCGCAACGGCGGCCGGTTGAGATCTTGCACAAGCTGCGCCGGTAGACCCTGGCCGCGCCCGGCCAACCATATGTTGATTTCCTCGCCCGCGTTCGAAAGGACATGCCACAGCTGGCGCGACAGTTCCGGCGCAGTTACCAGGGCAAAGGGGCCAAAATTCCGCCGCGCCAGGAAAGCCAGATAAGCAAAGCCAACCACCGGAAAAAGTCTGGCCGGTGAAACCCGCTGCCGTGATAGTCCCATCGCCATCACCAGCAGGCACACCATCCACAGCATCGGCTGTTGTTCGATGGCATGAAAATCCGGCGAAGCCCACTCGGAGATAAATTGTTGCAATGCCCTGACGTCCACCGTTTGAAAGGGGATCAGCCACGTCGCCAGGCCATTGGGATTGATCAAGACCGCGACCAGCGAGAGGCCACTCCACAGGCCTATCCGGAGGATCTGTTTCCATTCCAGGAGCGGCTCGATCCGTAGCCCAACCAGGTGATTGGCAACCTCACCGGCCAGGGAGAACCCCAGCCAGAGGAATCCCAGGGCATACCCGCCGTGTAAATTGGACCACAGGCAGAAAAGCAGCGGCAGCAGCCACAACCGGTCCACGCCCTTCTCCCGGTACAGGTAGAGCAGGTAAGCCGTGCCGGCCAGACATACCAGTGAGGTCACCTGGGGGCGAGGCGACCATACCGGCGCCATGACCAGGCCGGCCAGCACGATGAGAAAGGCCCG
>JAAZNB010000134.1 GCA_012798515.1 Chloroflexota bacterium | reverse complement strand
GCGTTGGAGGAAACAAGCCTTCTAGATACCCGCGAGGAAGACGCTATCCGCCAGGTCTACGATGCCACTACGCAGCAGTTGCTCTACGAGCTGGAAGATGAACTGCCCAGCGTGCGATACACCGATCGCAACGATCTCGAAGGCTGTGACCTGCCCTTCTTTAGTCTCAGCGGCAACGGCCTCATGGCGCTGGCCGTCACCCCCTACCGGGCGGCCTTCTCATCGACCGGCGATACGCTGGCCATCCTCTACCGCGCCCCCTCGGTCTCTTTTGCACACGATTTCAGCGTGCTGCGCATCTACCGGGCGGTCGATGGGCGCCTGATCCGCACCGTGGGCAGCTTTGCCCAACCGGTGGAGGATTTCGCCTATTCCCCTGACGGCCAGCGCATATTGATCGCCTTGACCGATGGGACCCTCTCCTTGTGGGACGTCGGCCAGGCGCAGCCCGTCTACCACTCCGCCGATTTCACGCCAACGCTGCAGGGCTTCGCCCTGACCGGTGACGGCCGTTATCTGCTCTTGCAATACCCCGGGACGTTGAAAGTGCGTTTGAGCCGGGATGGGGCCCTGCTCAGCTCGCTCGATGCTGTGACCTTTCGTTTGTCGCCGGTCGAGAACCGGGTCGCCATCGGGCGCAGCGATGGCGTCATCGATCTGTACCAGATCGAGAGTGGGGAGATAGCCCACCTGACCGGGCATAGCGGGCGTATCAAAGCCCTGGCCTTCTCGCCGGATGGGCGCTACCTGGCCTCTGCGGCAGAAGATTGCTCTTTGCGCTATTGGGACCTGCAGCAGGGCGTCTTTGTGCACAACTTCGAACAGGTGGAAGTCGATCCTTATGGGATCTCCGATATGCGCTCCCGTATCCTGATCGACGGGCTGGATTTCGTGCCTGGCACGGACCGGCTGATGGGTATTGGCAGCTGGGGCACCCTGTCCAGCTGGGACGTGCCCTCGGGCGCCACTCGTTTTGTGGTTTCCTCGGAGTTTTTGGAATCCGGCCGGGAGACGGTCACCAGCGGGCCATATTTTCCGCAGGCGTTTTCCCTGGACGTGCAGCACGGGCGCTTCTTCATCAATCATCAGGCGTATGACCTGGACAGCGGCACGGCCCTGGGCGCAGTGCAGGACGCGCCCGCCATGCCGCAAGGCTGCCTCTCCGTGGCGACGAGCTCTGCGGACGGGCAGCTGCTCTTGAGCGTAGGCTCCGCAGACCGCTCCGGGCAGGTGTGCGTGCTCGACGCCGCCAGCCGCCGCCTGCAGGCCGCCATCCAGGTCATCCCCGGCGAGGAAGCCAGGTACGTCGACCCCGCTGCGCCGCAGCTCTCGCCGGATGGCCGCACGCTCTACCTGCCCACCGGGGCCGGCGCGGTGTACGTGTACCGGGTCGTCGCACAGTGAGCAGCCGGCAGCCATAGGCCACCCTTCCTCCGGCGCAAAGAGCTTGCCTGCCTGGAATACTTCCCCGGGTGGAAGCGCGTCCGGGGGAAGCCCCAGGGGTAAAATTTACCTCTGTTCTCGCCGGCCGAGACACAGCCTGGCGCGGCGGCGGGTTTGTAAGGAGGGAAACATGGGCCCACAGGTGCTGCTGATCGGAGGCACCGGAATGCTCGGGGCGCCGGTGGGGCGCGGCCTGGCGCAGCAAGGTTTCCAGGTCCGGGTGCTGACCCGCTCGGTCGAGCGGGCCCGGGCGCGCCTGGGGGACGAATTCGAGTTCGTCGCCGGGAACGCCGAGGACGTGGCTTCGCTGTCCGCCGCACTCCAGGGCTGCCAGGGTGTCCACATCAGCCTGGACGGGCGTTTCGACCCGGACCTGGAACGGCGTTGTGCCGCGAACGTGGTGCAGGCGGCCCGCGAGACGGGCGTCCAGCGCATCACCTACCTTTCCGGCGCCTCGGTGTGTGCCGAGAACTGCTGGTACGCCGGCACGCGGGCCAAGTTCCAGGCCGAGGCCGCCCTGCGCGCCGGGGACATCCCTTACACCATCTTTCGCTGCCATTTTTTCATGGAAACGCTGCACAACTTCGTGCGCGGCAGGGCGGCGCTGCACATCGGCCGGCATCCCTCTGCTTACCTGTGGGTGGCGGCGCAGGATTTCGCTCGCATGCTGGCCGTGGCTTACCAGACTCCGGCGACGGTAGACAAGACTTTCTACGTGTGCGGCCCCGAAGCGCTGACCATGCGCCAGGCGCTGCAAACCTTCTGTCAGATCGCCCATCCCGAGGCGCGCCTGGTGTACCTGCCGCTGTGGCTGGCCGGCTGGATCGCTCGCGCCGGCCGGCGCAGGGAGCTACAGGCCGCCCTGCCCTTTTTTGCATACTGCGCACAGGCCACGACGCTGCTCAGCGGTTCGCCGGACGAGGCCAACGCCCTCCTCGGCGCGCCGCTCACCACCCTGGCCGCCTGGAGCCGCCTCCAGGCAGGGCGATAAGGCACAAGCCAATCCAGGCAGAGATCGCAACAGTGGATAAGACCGCCAGGGCCCAACCGTGCGATCTCTGCTCTGGTTATTCGTCTGTCAGGTCGAAATTAATCCATCCGATATCTATTGGGGTGAAGGGGTAGCCCCCAGTTGCTGCATCATGCCCATGCTGTCCATCAGGCCCCAATGTTCGGTGACCTGCCCCTCATCGAAGCGGAGGATGTCGATCACGGGAATCGTCATACGCTTGCCGCTGGGCGGCATGCCCATAAACTCCCCTTTTTGGGTGCCGGTCCAGGTCATGTGAATGACCACCTTGTCGCCTTCGGCGATCAGATGTACGAGGGTGGCTTTGAAATCAGGGAAAGCGTTACGCAGCATACCAAATAATTGTGAAGCGCCCTCCCGACCGCTTGGGATTCCGGGTGGCAGTTCTTCGTGCTCGACAAAGTTGGGCGCCACAAGCTCGTCCATGATACCGATATTGCCCCGATTAAAGATTTCCTCCACGAATCGGCGGGCGTTTTCCTTATTTTGTTCGACTGACATGGGCTGGTTCCTTTCATACCGGTCCGAATTACGGTTAACAATTTCTGAGTACGGTTCTGTCGGAGCCTGAGAAGGGAGGGGCATGCGATTGGTGAGATACTCCCCCGGGCTTTGGATAGCTAATCCAATTTTATACACATGAAATTATAATATAGGGATAAAGAGAAAAAAACAAGGCCCAAAGACTGGCTGATGGCGTGCGCGTCACCTGGCAGAATGGTATCAAATTCAAGGTATTGGGCGCGGTTCAAACCGGCCCGATACCTTTTGGGGTTTAACAAGGGGAATTTTTACACCGGGTTTCCATATCGCCGGGGCGATCCGAGTATAAGAGAGCGGTGAGGGGGTGTTATGAACTCCCCTCGTTCCGGCAGGCGTGTCCGGTCGGGTGCTATCCCGGCCGTTCTGCGGCCTGGGGGAAAGCGGCCCGGCGTAGGTTGGCTAGAGCGATGTGGCAAGACATGATTCTCTATGGCGGGGGCAGGCGGCCCCGGCGCCCTGGCCGGCCCGCGCCGGGAGCGAAAGCCAACTTTCACGCTCCCGGGCGGATCGTCGGGGTATGCCTGAGGCGGGGTGGGTAAGCCGGCATCCATTGCCGGCCGTGTTCGGTCGGGCGTGGAAGCCCGACCTGCTAAAGAAATTAGCGATTTTTACCCCAATCGGG
>JAAZNB010000133.1 GCA_012798515.1 Chloroflexota bacterium | reverse complement strand
TCTTGTGCGGCGTAATTCCGTTCTGCGGCCCACACGTCGGTGACTTCGCCGGGGAAGAAAGGTCTGCTTTCGTGCAGCAGGCGATGGATCCTGGGCAGGTTGACCTCGCATTCGACGTCGTGCAGGTGCCAGACGACTTCAGTCGTGCTCCATTCGCCCGGGGCAGGGGCGTGGCGCCATTCCTCGGGGGAGAGGGCAGAAGCCCAGCTATCCAACACGGCCGGTGTGGAGGCCAGGACGGCCACCAGGGAATCCGGCTGGTCGTATTGGAGCGCAAACTCCTTCTCCTCCAGGCCCTTGAGCCAATCCAGGGCATTTTCGAGCGGGCCGGCCGAACTCAGTTCGGGCAGCGAGGCTGTTTCCCCGGGTTCCTGGTTCTGTACCCAGTATGCGGGCAGGCCCAGGCGATTGGCGGGCCGGATGTCATCTTCCAGGCTGTTGCCGATCATCACCGCCGGGTGATCCGGCCAGCCGCACCTGGCCAGGACTTCGGCGTAATAAGATGGGTGCGGCTTGGTGAAATGGAAATCTTCGTAGGTTGTGACCAACCGGATGGGGGTCTGTTCGAGCTGGATGCCCGCCCAGGCCACCCGCTGCAGGCTGGCCTCTCGAGGGAAGAGGGGGTTGGTGGCGATGGCGACCTGGTAGCCCTGGTCCAGGGCATACTGGAGCAGGCGCAGCGCCGCAGGCCGGGGTTGGGTCAGCGACCGCAGGCTGGGGAAGACGTCGCGGTAATAAGATGCGATCTCCCCGGCCATGTCTTCTTTGCTTATCCCGATGGCAGGGTAGAAATGTTGGTCGAAGACGGTCTCCAGGGTACAGTCTGGGACGCGATGCTCGATCATCTTTTGGGTGGCCGCCAGCAGGCTGGAGACCAACAGACCGGGCGGTAAGCCTTGGACGTGCTCGCTGAGGGTGTGTAGATACGCCCGCAGAAAGACGTCGATGTCATTTTTCAGCAGGGTATCATCCAGGTCGAACAGGATGGTTAAGTTCATTATTTAGATTCCGTGAAGATGGGGGGCAGGGGGTGACATTGACCGCAGCCGACTTCTGGTTCAGCCACTTCTTGCTGGCTCAACGTACAGTAGGTGTGGATCTTGATGCTCTTTTTCAAGCCGAACAGGCCACGTTGGACCGTAGGCGTGATTTTCATATTTTGGCAGGCGTTGGCCCGTTCGATCCTGGGGACCGGGCACACCTTGCAGATGTCTGGGGTCCAATGATGGGGCGGCGCTGCATTACCAATCAGCCGGCATTCCTCTTGACTGCGGCCGCGATAGTAGTCCCCGTAGAAATAGCGGCATTCAAAACCGGCAGGTGTTCGCATAGCTATAATCCTTTGTATCCGTAACTACTCGGAAGATAGCAGGCAGTTTTTCTATCGCTGCAAGCCGGGTAGTCACGCTTGTACTAAAAAACTGCCCCCGGGGCCGGGGACAGGTAATACCAATAAATCGAACTGAAGGTAAACCAGGGTGATCCCGCGCTGGAATCAAGCGTTTACACGGGTAACGTATGCCCCAGTCCGTGTATCGACACGGATCATGTCTCCTTCGTTGACGAAATATGGCACATCCACCATTTGGCCGGTCTCGACGGTGACACGTTTGGTGACGCCGGTGGCAGTGTCGCCGCGAACGGCGGCTTCGGCCTGGGTGACCTGCAGATCCACCGAGGTGGGCAGATCGATGTCGATGGCTTCGTTATTGTAGAAGGTCAATTTGACCTCCAGGCCTTCTTTGAGAAAACCGGCCAGGTCACCAATCAAGTCTGCCGAGATAGCCGGCTGCTCAAAAGTCTCGGTATCCATAAAATAATAGAACGGGCCGTCTTTGTACAGGTACTGCACCATGTGGTACTCAAGCCGGACGTCCTGAACCCGGTCACCGGAATTGAAGGTCTTTTCCAGCGTGGTTCCGGTGCGCATATCGCGCGCCTTGATGCGAATGGTCGCATTCCCACGTCCGGGTTTGTTGTGGCTGTAATCCAGGACTTTGTATAAAGAACCATCCAGCTCGAATGTTACCCCTTTGCGCAGCTCGTTAACGTCAATCATGCGTTGCCTCAAGTATCGAAAAGTCGGTAATTAACCCGATTGATTATAGCGCAGGCGGCAGGGACTGACAAGATCGGACCGACATAATAGTTTTGTTAGCGGCGCCCTGGCGCCTCTCCGGGGGGCTGCCTGCGCTGAAAAGATGAGGCGGGCCTTGGCCCGCCTCATAAAATCCTTCTTATGCAGATTAACCGACGCTGGGCTCGATCAGGCCGTAGGTGCCGTCCCGGCGATGGTACAAGACGTTAATTTTGCTGGTGTTGGCGTTGTAAAAGATGAAAAAGTTTTCGTGGCCCAGGCGGGTCATTTGTTCGATGGCTTCCATCTCGTCCATGGGCTCCAGGGTGAAGTATTTGCGGCGGGCAATCTCTGGCATGGCTTCAGCCACGCTCTCGGCCACTTCGGGCTCGACCAGGGCCACTTCCGAAGCCGATTTACCATCCCCGCGTCCTTTATGCCGTTTACCCTTCAACCGTTCGATTTGACGCTGCATTTTGTCCAGGGCGGCATCAATGGCTGCAAAAATATCGTCAGCGCGTTCCTCAGTGCGTAAAATGTATCCCTTTCCACGGATAGTAAGTTGTGCGACCTGGCGATCGGCTGCGCTGCGGGCGGATTTAACGTAGGCCACGTCTACTCGCGCTTCGTCGATGTCGGACAGGAATCGGTCTAGCCTGGCAGTTTTCTTGTTTATATAGTCATTAATTTGCTCTGTAACGTCCATATTCCTTGCAAAGATATCAACCTTGACTGCCATAATATTCCTCCGTCTACTGTATGGAGTACAGAATCCATGCGGATACGATGGGCCGGTGAGCCTTGCCTGCTCAGATCCCCTGGGGATCGTGGAGGACAAACGCTCGGGCCAAAGTCAGTGCATAAACACCGGCCGCACCTGCGTCGAGCAGTGCGGCGGCGCATGCCTGCAGGGTAGAGGTGGTGGTTGCCACGTCGTCTACGAGTAAGAACGTCCGCTCGCGGACCAGTTTTTCGTCGGCCCGGAAGGCGCCATCGACGTTAGCAAGCCGCTGTTCTACCGACAACCCCACCTGGGAGGCTGTGTCACGGTTACGTTGCAACGCAGCCGGTACCCAATGTATACCACATGCCAGGCTTAAAGGGTATGCCAGTAAGGCAGCCTGGTTGTAACCCCGTTGGCGCATACGCTGGTGGTTGAGTGGGACGGGTAGGATGCCGTCCACAACCCAGCCGGTCTTCTGGAACACGGCGAGTAGTTTTGATGAAAAGGTTTCGGACAGACCGATGTCGTTGTGATATTTCAGACGGTGAATGGCCGTGCGCAGAGGACCTTCGTACAGGCCCCAGGAACGCAGGGCCTGGAAGGCCGGCCGGTGGGCACGACAGTGCGGGCAAATCCCCCGGCTGCCCGGCAGAGAGCATACCGGGCAGGCCGGCTCCGCGATGGGCAGCACGGCGGCATCGCAGCGTGCGCACCAGCGTTCTCCCAGGCGGTCGCAACCACCGCAGTGGGGTGGGTAAAACCAATCGACCGCAGACCATAAGGTATGGTAAAGCCTATGGCCTGGGCGTGTAGGGTTTACCGCCACATCCATAAGTCCTCCTGAGTGGTTGCCTGTGGTTAGCGCAGCATGCCACCCAGCGCGGAATGCATCAGGCGTAGACCGGCAGGGGTGAGCAGTACAATCATCAATGAGGGAAAGATTAACAACGCCATAGGGATGAGCATCTTGATGGGCGCCTTGTGGGCTTCTTCTTCCGCAATCTGGCGGCGTTTGGTGCGCATCTGGTCCGACTGGATGCGCAGCACTTTGGCCAGGCTGACGCCTAGCTGTTCACTCTGGATGACCGCGGCGACAAAGCTGGTCATTTCAGGCACCCCCATGCGGTCTGCCATGTCGCGCAGCGCCTCGCGGCGCAGTTTCCCGAGCTGAATTTCTTTGATTACTCTGGCGAAGCCCAGGGAGAGCTCGGTCTCCCACTTCTCACTCACTTTCTGCATGGCGGCGTCGAAGCCCAGGCCGGCCTCCACGCAGATGGTCAACAGGTCCAGGGCGTCCGGCATGGCCCGGCGAATGTCTTTCTGCCGGCGGGAGATCTTGCTGGACAACCATAACTGGGGAAAATAGAATCCCAGCAGCCCAAAGAGCAGCGACACCAGGATGATCTGTCCCAGCGGCCATTTGGTCTGCCCCACGGTAAAGACCAGCACAATCAGGCCGGCAAACATCGCCATGGCGATGAATTGTAGCGATAGGATCATGGTAGGGTCGATCCCGGCCGGGCTTCCGGCGCGCTCCAGTTTCCTTTGCAGTGAGTTCAGGGCGTTCTGAGGTGTGAAACGGATGGCCAGGTTGCCCAGGCTGCGTGCGACCGGGTAGATCACGCGCTCGGTAAACGGCTGGGACAGCTCGATCTTTTCCAGGTCGATTTGTTCCCCGGTAATGTTGAACTCTTCCAGGCGGGCTTGAAGGGCGCGTTCGTTGGCGGCTTCTGGGTTGTTGATACCGATATACACCAACACACCCGCACCGATAATGATTAATGCGACCAGAACTGCAATTACGATCATTGTGCTTCCTCCTCCCGCAGCTAGATCTCGACGTCGCCCAGTTTGTTCATGGCGAAGTAGCCGGCGACGATCAATAAGGCGGATAAGGCGAGAGAGATATACCCGCAGGGAAAATTCTCCGGCTTGAAGAATTCCATCATGTATTCCCGGTTGAGGGCGTACAGGATCAAGATGACGAAAATGGGCATCATGGACAGGAAACGCCCCGAATACATCACCTGAGAGGTCAACACCCGGATCTCGCCCTTAATGCGTACACGTTCGCGGATGGTATAGGAAATGGTGTCCAGAATCTCGGCCAGGTTACCACCCACCTCCCGCTGGACATTGATGGCCGTGATGACCAGGTCCAGGTCATCGCTGGGAATCCGGCGCAGCAGGTTTTCCAGGGCGCGCTCCATGGGCACGCCAAGCTGCATTTCCTGCACCACGCGGCGGAACTCATCCGAGATGGGGGAGGGCAGTTCCTTGCTGACGGCTTCCATGGCCTGCATGGTTGAATAACCGGCCCGCAGACCGTTGACCATCAGGTTGAGCATATCGGGCAACTGGTCGTTGAAGCGCACCAGGCGTTTGCTCTGTTGGCGTTTGACGTACATGCCCGGCAGGAACACGCCGACCACCGCCCCGATGAGGCCGACGACGATGAACTGCCCGCCGATAAACCAGGCGACTATCCCGACCCCGAAGGCTGAGATGGCCATCAGGGCGATGTATTCGCCCGGCTTCATCTTGATGTCGGCGCGGGCCAGACTTTTTGAAATGCGATCTCCAAAGGATGATTTTTCGACCCGGCGGTTCAGCCAGTCGGTGATGGGCGTGGAGGCCTGGTGCCTGGCAGCCTGTTCGGCATTCTCTTTCCCCAGGTACTGGCCGAGACGTTCCTCGACCAGCGTCCGTTCGCTGGTGATGGAGAAAATAATGCCTACGATCAGCAAGACGACTGCAATTCCTCCGCCGGCCCATAGAATAATCATCGGAGACATGATTCACCTACCTTAAATGAATGGCCTGTCGGCCAGAATATTTACGTTCCATCGTCCACACAGCCCACTTACCTCCGGCGGTCCCCGATGCCGAACACGGCCGGTGACAGGTTGATGCCTGCAGCCTCGATCTTTTCCATGAAACGCGGGCGCAGGCCGGTGGGGCGCAGGCGACCGATGACCCGGTGGTTCTCGTAACCGACCTGCTCGAAGGCAAACAGATCGGTCATGGTGATTACGTCGCCTTCCATGCCGCTCACTTCGGTGACGTTGACGATCTTGCGGGTGCCGTCTTTCATACGTTCCTGGTGCACGACCAGGTCGATGGCCGAGGCTACCTGTTCGCGCAGGGCGCGGATCGGCAGGTCCATGCCGGCCATGAGGGCCATGGTCTCGATACGAGCCAGGGTGTCGCGCGGACTGTTGGAGTGGGCCGTGGTCATCGAACCATCATGACCGGTGTTCATCGCCTGGAGCATGTCCAGGGCAGCGTCATCGCGGATCTCACCTACGATGATGCGGTCGGGGCGCATACGCAGGGAATTGATCACCAGCTGGCGGATGGTGATCTCGCCACGACCTTCGATGTTCGCCGGGCGAGATTCGAGGGTAACGACGTGTTCCTGACGGAGCTGGAGCTCGGCTGCGTTTTCGATGGTGATGATACGCTCGTCCGTGGGAATGTACTGGGAAAGGATGTTGAGCAGGGTTGTTTTTCCGGAACCGGTACCGCCCGAGATAATCAGGTTCAGCCGGGCTTCGACGCAGGCTTTCAAGAATTCCACCGCTTCCGGGGTGATCGAGCCGAACTGGATGAGCTGGTCGATGGTGATCGGGTTGCGGGCAAATTTACGGATGGTGATGACCGGGCCGACCAGCGAGATGGGCGGGATGACGGCGTTGACGCGCGAGCCGTCCGGCAGACGGGCGTCGACGTAGGGGCTGGACTCGTCGATACGGCGGCCGAGGGGCGCCACGATCCGGTCGATGATGCGCATGACGTGGTCGTTGCTTTCGAACGAGACGGGCACACGGGCGATCTTGCCTTTGCGCTCCACGTAGATATTCTTCGCGCCGTTTACCATAATTTCAGTGATACTGTCATCTTCCAGCAACGTTTGGATGGGGCCAAAGCCGAGGATCTCGGCCGTGATTTGCTCGAACAGCCGGGCTCTTTCCGGCCGGGAAAGGACGATGTTTTCTTCGTTTAGAATGTGTTCGAAATGTTCCTGGATGGTACGCCGTACTTCGCTAATCTTGGTCACGTCCATCGAGGGATCCAACCCGCTCAACAGCTTATTCTGTACACGGGTTTTCAAGTCTTGATAAGTCTCTTGAGCGGTGGGAGTCGATGGAGCCGTAATTCTACGCGCAGAGCCATTCGTGCTATGAGACCCGTCGTTGCCGCTACCGATGGATGGGGTCGTCGAAGCCGGTTCGCCTCCTTGGAGACGCCTTAGAATGGACATAAGGTTTTACTCCTTCATACTACAGACTACCGTTACTTTTTGCGTAACTGCTCTACCTCAGCCTCGTCCAGTTTCGCCAATCGTTCTTTGACAATTTCAGCCAGGTTAAGGATGGTCTTGCTGATTGGCTGGGTCTTGTTATCGACCATAAAAGGAATCCCCCGGTTGGCCGCGTTAGACACGATGCGCTCGTCGACGGGGATCGAAGTGACCACCTCCTGGTGGAGACTATCTGCCACTCGTTCGGGCGAGATGGAAATGCGCTTGTCGAAGCGGTTCATGATGAACACGATCCGCTCGCGAGGGATGCCGGAGGCGTCGGCCAGGGTCAGGAAGGCGTTGGAGTTCTTGATGGAAGGGATATCCTGTGTGGTAATCAGGATGATCAGGTCCGAGATCTCCAGGGCCGCCTGGACCACGTCGGTTAAATAGGAAGCCGTATCCACGACGACGTAGTTGTACAGCTGGCGCAGGTACTGGAGCAGCTTGGCGAACTGGTCGGCGGTGATCTTGTCTGCCCATTCCGGGCGCGGCGGCGCCGCCAGCACGTGGATGCCGGTGGCTTTGTGATCGATAATGACTTCGTCGACTACCTCGGGATCCAGCTCTTCCACGCGGGAGGTCAGGTCCAGGACGTTGTTCTTGATCGGCTCGTTGATGAACACGGCCGTGTCGCCGAACTGGAGGTTGCCGTCCACCAGGACCACCCGGTTCTCGGAAGTCTTCAAGACGATGGAAAGGTTGGTGGCAATCGTGGTGACGCCTGTGCCGCCCTTGGGGCTGTACAGGACGATGATCTTGCCCAGCTGGTTGGCGACGTTCGGGGCCACGACGCCCATCGGGCTGGTGCCCGATGGAAAGCCTACGTTGATCTTGGAATGTTCCTCGTGCGCCATGGCTCCGGCGCGGTGTATGGCCGCGGTCAGCTCATCGATCGAGGGGGGCTTGGTTAAAAAGTCTCGTGCGCCGACCAACATGGCCCGGCGCATATAACTGAGATCGCTCTGGACGGACAGGATCACCACCTGGGCGTAAGGGATCTTACGCCGGATCGCCTCCGTGGCCGTGATGCCATCCATGTCCGGCATGTTGATGTCCATAATGATGACATCCGGTTTGATCTGTTGGGACAGGTCGATGGCTTCGTGGCCACTGCGCGCGATACCTACGACCTCGATACTCGTGTCAAATTGCAGGAGCCTGCGGATATTCTCCCTGGTCTCGGCGATGTCGTCAACGATCAATACCCGGATTTTTTCCTGAGGGGTCATACATTCTCCAGGTGGGACGCGGGTTTATGATAAATTGTACATCTCACAACCATCAAACCTCTTTTACAACTAGGGTTGGGCGCTTTGTTGAGAAGGCAGTTTTTCGTACAGGTCGTCGATCCTGGGCTCGATGCCGTACGGCAGTTTAGCCGGATAGGGGATGTTGTATTGGTCCAGGATGAATTGCAGCGTGACCGTTTCGGTGGGTACACGTTGGTCATCCCCGGCGCTGCGCAGGGCCAGGCTCAGGTGAGCGTCGACCAGCATGAGGTAATTGAGGGTCACGGCGTCCTGAGGGGTGACCACCAGGGTCACCACGTCTGGCCGGGTGGGGGCCTGAGCGGGCTCACCGGCGGCCGGGGTGGCCGTGGGCGCAGCCTGGGCCTGTGTTTCGGCCGAGCCGTTCAAGGGGAACTCGCCTACCCACAGGACGATGGCGTCCTGCACCAGTGTCTGGCTGACCAACCGCGGGCGTTGGGATTCTGAAGGCTGTACATAAACGGCCTGGTTGAGGGCGGTATCCAGTTCGGCGCGCCCCTGGGGCGATTCACTGCCGTTGATGGTGATGGTGATACTTTCGCCACCGCCGCCCGTCTCCTCACCACCGCCGCTGGGCCCGGGGGCGATGACGGCCGCGGTGTAATTTGGCAGGCGGGACTGGAAATCGGTATCCAGGTCAACCAGTAACATCGAACCGATGATGTTGACGTGGTCGCCAGGTTGGAGTGCGTAGGAGACGGCCGTCAGCCGCGACATGGGGATGGAGACGGCGACCAGGCCGCGGGGGATCTGGAACGAAGCGTAAGAGCCTTCGGGGGCATCCGTCACCAGGCTGGCCGTGAGAGGCACACCTTGTTCCAGGTCAAAGCGGGCGCGTTTGCCGATCACGGTCTGGACGTCAGTGTAGAACAGGCCTTCCACCAGCTGGTCTTGTGGATATGGCACCACGGCGACCATGCCTTCCGTGATGGTCGTTCCCCGCGCCACAGGTTGCGCCAGAACGACGATGCGGCTCATCGCCTGGTTAGGGGTAGGGGTAGCTAACGGCTGACCGGGAATCTGTTGGGATGGGAATAGCTGATTGCGGAGGAAAAAGCCTGCGACGGCCAATATAACAATTAATATAATAGCGAGCAGGATAAAAATCCTTCCATTACGACGGCGTCCACCAGCAGCCATGCGCGCCTCCTTCAATATGGATAAAATTGCTAGATTATTAACATATTATACGGCAAATTAAAAATTGCAAGAGTTTGTGATTTAAACCTAATAAAATTGTCGGTTTTAATACTCAATTGGGGAAATAGAAAAGCCCTGTACAGTTGCCAGGGCTTTTCCAACATAATGATTTGAAAGCAGTGAATAAAAATGATTAGACGCTGGTTACGACATTGCTGAAAATCTGGCCAATGGCCGGGCCTAACAGGGCGAGGATGACGATCACGACGACGGCCACCAAGACGAGGATCAACGCATATTCCACGAGACCTTGCCCTTTTTCCTTCGGTGCGAATAACATTGTACTTCACCTCCTTTGCAATAAATTTGTGGTTCAGTCATGCTTATTATATAGACGTTCAATTCCCAAATTCAAGCATTGGTGCATTACAGATACCTTACAATAAAAATAAGGTAAAAAAAGGCGGAAATAAGTCATGGGTCAGTTTACGGGCTATTTTTAGGGGAAAATAGGGGGTAGCCAGGCATAATCGAGCCCCGAATACCGGCAAAGATTGTTTTCATTAGAAAATCTGGCTATAATTTACAGGGTAAAGAGTATTTCCTTCTTATTCCAGGTGGCTTCCATACAGACGTTCGTAGGAGGAAGAATGAGTGATTTATTTGGCAAGGTAACTGAAGACCAGGACGTGATTCGCAAACTTTTGAGTAAAGTTCCTGGTTTCAGCGGGTATTTCGAACGCCAAAACCGGCGCGCCGCAGATAAAATGATGCGGGAAGTCATCGCCAACCGTTACGAAGAGCAATGGAAACGCATTTCTGAGGTTCAACGCGAGCTGATCTCGCAGGGCGAGATTCGTTATGTCGATGATATGGAGAATGCGGCCATCAAGGTGCGCCAGTTTATCGACCGGGTGCGTACTGCGGCCTATGGTTATGCCGGCTTCTTCGACGCCGTCAAGGTCAACCAGGAGGAGCTGGCCCAGATCTACCAGTATGACCTGGCGTTGCTGGACGCGGTCGAAGAATTGAAGCGGGGCGTGGATAACGCCGAGGCTTCGATTGGTACCGATGGCTTGCCGGCCGCGATTCGCCACCTGACCAGCCTGGGCCAGCAAGCGGTCGAGACTTTCAACCGCCGGTCAGAAGTCATCCTGGGAAACACCAGCGCGGCGCAGGCATAACCCGCGCAGCCGGGATGTAGTCTATCGCTTTCCAATTTCACAGCTTATCCCCTCGGAGCAAAAATGGCTAGGATTTTTGATGTAGTTGAATACCCCAGTGAGATGGTTGATGAGATCGTGCACCGCTTTCCTGAGGCGGGTGTTGCTGATTTACGCATTGGCTCGCAAGTTATCGTCCGTGAGTCTCAACGCGCAGTGTTCTTCCGCGACGGCCAGGCCCTGGACAATTTCGGCCCCGGCCGGCACACGATCATCACCGCCAATATTCCCAAGCTGATCGATCTGGTCGGCAAGGCGTTTAATGACCGCACGCCTTTCACCGCCGAGGTGTATTACGTGTCGATGCGCGAGTTCGCCGACCGTAAGTGGGGCACGCCCCAGCCGATCATCGTGCGGAACCCGGGTATGGGGTTGGGCGTGGCGCTCTTGCAGGGCTTTGGCTCCTACAGCTTCCAGGTCTCCGATCCGCAGCAGTTCGTTACCCAGATCGTGGGCGCCCAGGGGATCTATCGCACGGCTGAGATCGAGAACCGTCTACGGATGATGCTGCTTTCCAAGCTGCAAGATCTGTTGGGCGAGACGGCGGCCAAGAACAGCGTGGTCGAATTGATCGGGCTGACCGAAGAACTGGGCGCCGGCGTGCGCGCCAAGGCCCAGGATGATTTCGCCGCCATCGGGTTGGTGCTGAAATCCTTCTACATTGGCAACCTGAAGCCTTCTGAAAAATCGGCCGAAGAACTGCGCGCCATGGGCATGCTGGACATGCAGACTTACACCCAGCTCCAGGCGGCCGACGCCCTGCGCGATGCCGCCCAGAACCCCAGTGGTGGTGCAGGCCTCACAGCCGGCATCGGGGCGGGAATGGGCATCGGCAACGTGCTCAGCCAATCCCTATCGGGCATGGCCGGACAACAGCGCCCGGCCGAGAGCAGCTCGGGTGGCGGCAGCGCCCAGGGAGGAGCCATCCCCTCGGTGATGACGCCGGCAGAAGCAGCAACCATCCTGCGCGTTTCCGAAGAGGACGTCATGGCGGCCATCCAGGCCGGGGACTTGAAAGCGCGTAAGATCGGCAACAGCTTCCGTATCAGTAAAGAAGCGCTGGAAAGCTTCCTGAACGGGTAAAACCCTACGTATTGCCCGGCAGTCCGGCCCTGTGCCGGACTGCCGTTTTGATTGGACCGGTATGGGCGGAAAACAGGTTCGGTCCGGTCAGAAATTGCAGCATGGTATAATGATTTATCGTAATTACTCAGTGGACAGGGGGAAGGTCTTTTTTACCTCAAGCTGGGTACTTACGACTTATGTTGTCAACGATCTATGTCGGACATGTTGAAAAGCGATCGTGTTTCACCCATTGAGTGAACCGGGCCGGGTCGATTTTTGAACGCTGATGGCCCTCGGTTGGTTTAAACCGCTGCTTTCAACGCAAACTGATTTCATCGAAAGGGTTGGGGAGATCGAATGAAATTACATGAATATCAATCCAAGTTGTTGTTTTCTCGGTTCGGCATTCCCACACCCAAAGGGCGAGTGACAGCTACTGCCAATGAAGCCAAACAGATCGCAGAAGAGCTTGGCGGGCGGGTTGTGATTAAGTCCCAGGTACTGGTGGGTGGGCGAGGTAAGGCAGGAGGAATCCGCCTGGCGAAGTCTCCCAAAGAGACCGAAGAGCTGGCGACCCTGATCCTTGGCATGGAGATCAAAGGACTCCCGGTTCGAAAAATATTGGTAGAAGAAGGCGTGGGGATTGCCAAAGAGATTTATTTTGGCATCGCCAATGACCGTTCGGCAAAATGCCCGGTGTTGATGGCTTCCTCGGAAGGCGGCGTGGACATCGAAGAGGTGGCCCACCGCTCCCCCGAAAAGATCGTCAAGATCCCCATCGATCCCTTGTTAGGCCTGCGGGATTACCAGGTGCGAGACGTGGCAGCCAGCATCGATCTGCCCAAAAATCACTGGCGCGCTTTTATGGAGATCGCCCACTCGCTGTGGAATGTATACACGGAATGTGACGGTGACCTGGCCGAGATCAATCCCCTGGTGATTACCGAGGATCAGCGGGTGATGGCCCTGGATGCCAAGATGGTCATCGATGACAACTCGCTCTTCCGGCACGCCGACCTGGCCGATATGCGCGACCTGGACGTGGAAGATCCTTCCGAGATCGAGGCGCGCAAGTATAGCCTGTCGTACATCAAGTTAGACGGGCAGATCGGCTGTATGGTCAACGGCGCCGGCCTGGCCATGGCTACCATGGACATCATCAAGCTGTACGGCGGTGAGCCGGCCAACTTCCTGGATATCGGCGGTGGGGCCAGCGCTGAAAAAGTGGCCGCAGCCTTCCGTATCATCCTCTCGGACCCCAACGTGAAGACGGTGTTGATCAATATCTTCGGCGGCATTACCCGCTGCGATGAAGTCGCCCGCGGCATCCTCAGCGCCATCTCTGAGGTCAAGCCTCACGTCCCCATGGTGGCCCGCCTGGTGGGTACCAACGCCGAAGAAGGACTGCAATTATTATCCAACGCCAACATGCAAACCGCAGAAACACTGGTGGATGCGGCCAGTCTGGCGGTTATAGTGGCAAAGGGAGGCTGAGATGAGCATCCTGGTTAATAAAAATTCCCGCATCCTTGTTCAGGGTATTACCGGCCACGAAGGATTATTTCATACCCAGCAGATGCTGGCGTATAAGACCAACGTCGTCGCCGGGGTAACCCCCGGTAAGGGCGGCGATTGGGTGCTGGATGGCAAAGTGCCTGTGTTCGATTCGGTCAAAATCGCTGCCGAAGCCACCGGAGCCAACGTGAGCGTCATTTTTGTGCCGGCGCGCTTTGCCCCGGATGCCATGTACGAGGCCGCCGACGCGGGCATCCCGCTGGTCATTTGCATTACGGAAGGCATCCCGGTCCAGGATATGATGCGCGTGACCAACTATATGAATCAGAAGGGCGTGCGCCTGATCGGCCCGAACTGCCCCGGGCTGTTGACGCCGGGCGAGGCCAAGGTAGGGATCATTCCGGGCAATATCTCCTTCCCGGGTAACATCGGCATCGTCTCTCGCTCGGGCACCCTGACCTACGAGGTGTTGTACGCTCTCATGCATAAAGACATGGGCGCCAGTACCTGTGTGGGGATCGGCGGCGACCCGGTGAACGGGACCAATTTTGTGGACGTGCTGGAGATGTTCGAAGCCGACCCGCATACCGACCAGGTGGTGCTGATCGGCGAGATCGGTGGCTCGGAAGAGGAAAAGGCGGCCGATTTTATCGCCAGCCGCATGACCAAACCGGTGGTGGCCTTCATCGCCGGGCAAACGGCGCCGCCTGGCAAGCGCATGGGGCACGCCGGCGCCATCATCGAGATGGGTTCCGGCAGCGCCGCCGACAAGGTCAAGGCCTTTCAATCGGTGGGCGTCAAGGTTGCCAACCATCCGGAAGAAATTCCCCAACTGATCGTAGGTTAAATTCAAAAATTCGAGGGGTTAGGGTGCTAACCCCTCGAATTCGTTAATCTCGGTTTACGCCAGATGGTTTTTATTACGATCCCAATATGGGAACCACGGTAACTGCTCAGCGGGTGGAATAAGTTCCCGAAGGATCCTCAGGTTGAGTAGTTACAAAAAAATTAATTATTGCGGTGAGTCTCGATGTAATTAACGGCATCCGAAACAGATTTGATGTTGCGGGCGTCCTCGTCGGAGATCGTCAGGTCGAACTTTTCACAAAAACCATCGATCAAGAAGAATTGGTCCATCGAGTCGGCTTTCAAGTCCTCGATAAACCGGGTATCCGCATTAATATTCTCGCCATCGATTTTGAGCACATCCTTGATGACTTCTTTGACTTCCTGGAATGTATCTCCCATCAATTTACCTCCTGCAGAAGTTTGGGATCGCTTTTATAGAATTGAATTGTATCTTTCCTGAATGATATGTCAAGAGGGGGGAGCGGGGTTGCCGGCCTTTGTGTGCTGTGGCAGCTCTGGGGGTGAAATTTTCGCCAGACCACCTGCTCCGGCACTGAAAGCAGCTTTCTTTTGGTATACTGGGGGTTGCAAACCAGTCTCCCTGGTTGAAACGCCGGTTTGATTTTGGCGGCCACATAAATGGGACCAGTATGCCGGGAAAGCAAATTCTCTCCTCTCGAAAATCAGACCACATCCGTATCAACCTGGAAGAGGACGTCCGCTCCGGGTTGACCACCGGTCTCGAACAGTATCGGTTTGTCCACCGGGCGCTGCCGGAGATGGACCTGGAAGACGTAAACCTGGGTCAAACTCTCTTCGGCCGCCGGCTGGATGCTCCGTTGTTGATTTCCTCCATGACGGGCGGAACTACGGAAGCCGCCGCCATCAACCGCAAGCTGGCGGAAGCTGCCCAGGAGATGCACGTCGCCATGGGACTGGGATCACAGCGTGCTGCTATAGAAAACCCCGCAGAGGTTTATTCGTTTCAGGTACGGAAATATGCCCCAGACATCCTGTTGTTTGCCAACCTGGGGGCGGTGCAGTTGAACTACACCTACACCAGCGTTCACTGCCGCCGGGCGGTGGACATGGTCGGCGCCGATGCGCTCTACCTGCACCTCAATGCCTTGCAGGAAGCGCTGCAACCCGAAGGGGATACCCGCTTTGCCGGGCTGTTGGGTAAGATCGAGACCGTGTGCAAACAGGTCGGGGTACCGGTGATCGTCAAAGAAGTCGGCTGGGGCATTTCCGAGACGGACGCCCGACGGCTGTACGAATGTGGCGTGGCAGGCATCGATGTGGCCGGTGCGGGGGGCACCTCCTGGTCGCAGGTGGAAATGTACCGTATCGACGACGAGTCCCTGGCCAGGGTGGCGGCCGCATTTCGTGATTGGGGGATTCCCACGGCCGAGTCGATCCGGCAGGTACGCCAGGGCGCCCCTGATCTCCCCGTGTTTGCCTCCGGCGGCCTGCGCAACGGGATCGACGTGGCCAAGTGTATTGCCCTGGGCGCCGTCCTGGGCGGCATGGCGGGTCCGTATCTCAAGGCGGCGGCCGTGTCTGCGGCGGCTACGGTGCGCCTGATCGCGGAGTTCCGTCGCGAAATCCAGGTGGCCATGTTTGCCTGTGGCGCCGCTAATATTGACGAATTGAACCATACTCCCCTCCTTTATCGTTCCTCAGGTGATTCATGAACTTCGATGCAGCCATCCAAACCATACGCCCCATCCTCGAAGACTATCTGCAGGC
>JAAZNB010000709.1 GCA_012798515.1 Chloroflexota bacterium | reverse complement strand
GTGATGAACTGCGAGCGGTCCAGGTTGGTGATGCCCAGGGAGCCGGCCGCGATGTCGGGCAGGGCGATGTTCGAGGAGACGGCCAGGGCGGTCTGCAGCGGGGAAAGGATCATCGAGCCGTACAGGACGCCGATGGACATGAGCGTGCCGGTAATGGTGGAGCGCAGCACGTCACCCTTGTTCATAGCCACGGTCAGGCAGATCAAGAAGGGGAACACGGCCAGGTCAACGAAGGGCAGCACACGCACGCCCGGCAGGGTGAAGGCCAGCAGGATGAAGATCGGGACCAGCAGCAGGCCGGTGGCGATCACCGACGGGTGGCCGATGGCCAGGGCGGCATCCATACCGATGTACAGCTGGGCCTCTTTCGAGGTGCGTTTGCGCAGGAAAGCCCGGGCGGATTCCGAGATCGGGATCAAGCCTTCCATGAGGACGCTGACCATGCGGGGCAGCAGGAGCATCACCGAGGCCATGGTGAGGCCCAGGCTGAGGACGCCTTGCAGGCTCTGCTTGGCGGCTACGCCGAGGAGGATACCCAGGATCAGGCCCCACACGATGGGCAGGCCCATGATGCCAAAGCGTTTCTGCACGCTCTCGGGGGTGACCACGGGCAGCTTACGCCACCACTTGAAAGAATTCAGGCCGGCGATGATGGGCATGAACAGGGGCAGCCAGCCGACTGCGGTCAGGTGGGGGAAGGAAATGCCGGGAAGATCGAAGTATTTCTCGCACCAGTGTTGGGTGTAATCTGCGAAGATCAAAGCAACGATAGAAGCTAAACCAGCTGCGATGAGACCCAGGACCAGGTTGTTGCCGGTCAGGAAATATACCGCAGCGCCGATGAAGGCAAACTGCCAGTAATTCCACAGATCGACGTTCAATGTTTTCGTCCAGCCCCTCCAGAGCATGACCGCGTTGATGACGATACCAATGGGAAAGACGAGCACGGCTCCGATCCAGGCCCAGGTCATGGCGGCCATGGACGGCCAGCCAACATCGATCAGGTCGAGTTTGATGCCCGTTTCGCTCACCATTGCCTGGGCGGCGGGGGCCATGTTATCGACCAAAAGGTTCACAACCAGGAAAACGCCCGTAAAGCCGATTCCAATGGTCAGTGCAGATTTAAACGCCTTACCAATCGGAATGCCGATCAATAAAGCAAAAATAAATATGATGACCGGAATCATTATGGATGCGCCAAAACCGAGGAAGGTCTGGAGCGCAACAGAAATCTGAGTCAACATCTTTTCCTCCTGAGGTACTTAATGGTCATAAAAGAATGATTGGGTACCCAGACGATCATGACTGGTTATGATAGAAATCTTGGCTTTACTGCTCACGAACCGGGTTATGTCTCCAGATGGGTGGGCCACCTCCTTCCTTTTCCGCTGATATCAAAAACCCCTATCCAAATGCTGGTAAACAGCACACAACACACACAGTAAGCAGGTTGTGGCAACGGCTAAACGGCAAGCCGTTGCCACATTTAAAACCCACGGACATCCCGAAATACCCTGCCTCTGCCTGGCAGCGTAAATCTTGTTCTCGTCCGTCCAGTATTCTTATATCAGGAGGATGGGTACAGCTTAGGCCTGCGCCTTGCGGGCCTCGTCCAGGATGGCCAGCGACCCGGCCATACCGATGCCCAGGCGGTCGGCCCCGGCCTCGAGCAGCGCCAGGCATTGCGCCAGGGTACGAATGCCGCCCGCGGCCTTGACCCGCACCTCGGGTCCCGCCACACGGCGCATGAGGCGGATGTCTTCCACCGTGGCGCCGCCGGTGCCGTAGCCGGTGGAGGTCTTGACGAAGCCCGCCCCGGCGTGGGTGACCAGCTTGCAGGCCGTTTCCTTCTCGGCGTCGGTCAGGTAGCAGGTCTCGATGATGACCTTGGTAGCCGAGGCGCCGGCTGCCCGCGCGGCGTTGACCACGGCGGCGATGTCCTCTTCGACCGCCCCGTAGTACTGGGGCCCTTCTTTGAGCAGCCCGACGGCCATGACCATGTCGATCTCGGTGGCGCCTTGCTCAACGGCCCACCGGGCTTCATCGACCTTGGCGTGGGTGCAGGCTGTGCCAAAGGGGAAAGAAACACATGCCGCCACCTGGTATTGGAAGTCTGGACCCACCAGCTGGCGGACCAGGGGCGTATAGCAGGAATTGATGCAAATGTGGAAACCTTCCCGCTGGCCGGCTTCACACAGAGCCTTGATCTCGGTGGGGGTCACGGTAGGTTTGAGAAGAGAAACGTCTAAAGTACTGGCAAAATTGGCCGGGATGTGCAGCTTTACACTTTCTTCGCTCGTCATGGTATACCTCTTCTACAAAAAAGATTCGTGTTCGTTCCTGCTAAGAAAACCGCTCTCTGGAAAATGCTATTTGCAAAAAACGGTTGTTAATGTATAATAATGATTAGTTATTTCATTATCAGTGCATCAAATTATCATCATTATACAATTCTGATCGGGAAAAGTCAAGCCCGAGAAACTCCGCAGTGCACAAAGCAACCTATTCTTAACAAAATAAGAGGATACTCAACATGGAATCTGGTTTGAATGCTTACGCACCATTGTGTTGGATTGGCTCTGCCCAGGACTGGAGAGAGGTCCTGCGCCGTTTTGCCGGCCTGGCCGAACAGGAAGGCTTTGCCCGCGACGGTTTCGGGGATGCATTGATCCAGCGGGAAGAAGAGTTCCCTACCGGGCTGCCCATGCAGGTCCCCGTGGCCATTCCCCACGCGTACCCGGAATACGTCCTCCACCCGGGCGTTGGGGTGGCCCTGCTCGACCCGCCGGTGTCTTTCCGCGAGATGGGCGGGGAAGAAGACCAATGGCTCACGGTGCGCCTGGTGGTGTTGATGCTGGTCACCGACGAGACCGCCCACACCGACGACCTGTCCGTGCTCATCCAGATGTTCCGGGATCCGCAGTGGTATACGGCATTCTCCCAGGCCACCCGCCCGCAAGAACTGGCCGATTGTTTTCAATCGCTGTTCGAGAAAAGCCAGGCCAAACTGGCCAACCAATCCTGAAGACAGATGCATTTTAACACCCGAGGTCGAACCGGCGCACCGGCTCGACCTCGGGTGTTTTTTATCCTCCGATCAGGGGGAGACAGACGCTTGCACTTTTGCCAGGGATAGGGTATCTTATCCCTTCACATCGAGGATTTTCATCGCAAACCCACCCCGCTTCGATCAGGAGACGGTGATGAGCTTGAGAAACTCCGTATTTATCGCTACCAGCCTGGACGGTTACATCGCCCGGGAGGATGGCAGCATCGGCTGGCTGGACGAGGCCAGCGCCACGGTGCCCGAGGGGGAAGATTTCGGGTACAACGCCTTTTTCGAATCGGTAGACGTGTTGATCACGGGCCGCAAGACCTTCGACCAGGTGCTGACCTTCGCGGAATGGCCCTACGCAGACAAGCCGGTGGTGGTGCAGACCCGCCGCCCGCTGGAGGTGCCGGAGCGGCTGGCCCAGGTCACGCCCTCGGCCGAAGAGCCCCGGGCGCTGGTGCAGCGCCTGGAGGCGCAGGGCGCCCGCCGCGCCTACGTGGACGGCGGGGTGACCATCCAGCGCTTCCTGGCCGCCGGCCTGATCGATGACCTGATCATCACCACCATCCCCATCCTGCTGGGCAAGGGCATTCCCCTGTTCGGCCCCCTGGAGCAGGACGTCCACCTGGCCCACGTGTCCACCCAGTCTTATAAGTGCGGTTTCGTGCAGACCACCTGGCGGGTGGTGTATACCACCTGACAGGTGGTGTACCACCCAACGGGTGGTACTTTTTTCAGCAGGTCGGTCTTCCGCCGCCCCGCCAGGGATACGCCCGACCATCCTTTTTAGCAGGTCGGGCTTCCAAAGTGCCCCGCAGGGGTACGCCCGACCATCCTTTTTAGCAGGTCGGGCTTCCAAAGTGCCCCGCAGGGGTACGCCCGACCGAACACGGCCCGCCAGGGATGCCGGCTTACCCGTACCGCCGCCGGCATACCCCCAATGATCCACCCGCGACCGTGAAAGTTGGCTTTCGCTTCCGGCCCGGGCGGGCCGGGGCTGCCATCCCCCGCCATGGAGAGGCGGGCTTTGCCAAATCGCTCTAGCCAACCTACGCCGGGCCGCTTTCCCCCAGGCCGCAGAACCCCTTCATTTAGCCGGTCGGGCTTCCAAAGTGCCCCGCAGGGGTATTACAACGCCCCGCAGGGGTACGCCC
>JAAZNB010000708.1 GCA_012798515.1 Chloroflexota bacterium | reverse complement strand
GCTCTACGGCCCGTGCCCGGCTGGGCAATGAGCCCACCCCAAAACAAAAAAAATCCCCACCGCAACCTGCACGGTGAGGATCACAAAGCCAAACTGGCTGGGCTACTGCGCCAGCACGCGCGCCATGTCGTAATACTCCATGGGCAGCGACTTGGGCTTGCTCACCACCTCTTCCAGGGGAACGCCCACGATCTCGCGCCCGTCCAGGGCGGTCATCACGTTGTACTGGCCGTTGAGCAGGAAATCCACCGCCTTGCGCCCGAAGCGCGAGGCCAGCAGGCGGTCGTAAGCGCTGGGCTTACCGCCGCGCTGGATATGCCCCAGGATGGTCACCCGGGTGGTAAAGCCCAGGTCCAGCTCGTCGATGGTCTTGCCCAGCTCGGCAGCCGTGGGCGTAGCCCCCTCGGCCACCACGATGATGCAGTGCGTCTTGCCGCGCCGGTAAGCCTCTTCGATGGCCAGGCCAACCTCGCGCACATCGTTCTGCACCTCGGGAATGAGCACCATCTCCGCCCCGCTAATGATTCCCGCCAACACGGCCAGGTACCCCGAGGCGCGCCCCATGGTCTCCACCAGGAAGGCCCGGCTGTGCGAGGAAGCCGTGTCGCGGATCTTGTCGATCGAATCCACGATGGTGTTCAAGGCCGTGTCCACCCCGATGCACATGTCTGTGCCGAAGATGTCGTTATCAATGCTGGCCGGGATGCCCACCACGGGAATCCCCTGTTGAGACAGGACCATCGCGCCGTTGAGGGACCCGTCCCCACCGATCACCACCAGCGCATCGATCCCGGCGCTGTTCATTTCACGGATGGCGCGCCGCTGGCCAGAAGAAGTGCGAAACTCGTCACTGCGCGCCGTCTGCAAGATCGTGCCGCCGCGCTGCAAGATACCCCCCACGTCCCGCGCCCCGATGGGGTGGAAATGGCCGTGCATCAGGCCCTCGTAACCACCCTCTACCCCGTACACCTGGAGCCCATTGGCGACGCCGGTGCGCACCACTGAGCGGATGCACGGGTTCATTCCGGGAGCATCCCCCCCGGAAGTCATGACTGCAATCGTGTTTAGCTTTTTTGGACTCATATTTCACCAGACGATTTGAAATAAAAATGTCGAATCGAAAATTGTAATTGTGCTCGTATTGTGGTTGTGGGTGCGGTCCGGCCGCACCCACAACCACAATACCATCCGCCAGGCATGGACCAGACAGGGCCTTACTGGATCTGCAACGGATCGATACGGATATTATCGTCACCAACCTGCTCTGCCAACAGCCGCAATAATTCCTCATTGATCCCGGTGGTATCGTTCGGAAATTCGATCTGGAAAGAACGCCCGCTCTCGAACAGTACGAAGCTGAAACGGTCCTTACCCGGGCAGGAACGCAGCAGCCCGTGGATGTGGCGCAGGCGGCGCACGTCGCGCTCCTTGTGCCCACTGGGATGCAGATAGATGGTGATCACCCGGGGGGCGTCCTCGTCCTTCTTGCCCTTGCGTACCCCGCCCACCTGGGGTGGGGGCATGATGGGCTGCAAAGCAGGCAGCTCGCGAGGCACCCGGGCCGGGGCGGCCTCAGCCTGTGCCACCGGCGCCGGGCGGCGTTCTTCGGCCGCCGGGCTCAAAGCCGGCGCCGCTTCCGAGACCGGGGAGGGCGCCTCCGCCACCGGCAGCCGCGCCGCGGAGCCGCGCCGATCGGCGGCCTGTGGGGCCCGGGGAGCCTGCGCCGCGGCCAGGGGCAGGTCGGCCCACTGGTTGTTGTTGGCCGGCTCGAACAGGTGCCAGTCGTCCGGCTCGGGGGGCGGCGGGGGGCCGTCCTCGTCCCAGGCAGGCGGCGCGGCGTGCACCGCCTGGCCGTTGGATGGAGCCACCGCCGGCGGCGCCGCCTGAGACGGCCCGTCGTGGACCGGCGCAGCGGGTTCTTCCCCGTCCGGGCCGTCCTCGTCCATCGCCTCGCCGGGCCCTAGGACCTCGCCGGGCTCGCCGGCCGGGCCGAACATATCCAGGGGGGTATCGTCCTCCTCAGGATAATCCAGCATTTCGTCCAACGAGATCAACTCCAGGCTGTCCACCAGAACCTTGGGGTCGCCGTTCTCGTTGTCCACCTTGCCCCGCGCCGCCAACACGGCGTCCGGGGTCACCAGCCCGCCGAATTTGTCCCAGGCGCTGGGGAAGATGACCAGCTCGATGTTGCCCTGCAAGTCCTCCAGGGTGGCGAAACCCATCGACTTGCCCGTCTTGGTCTGGTAAGGGCGGAAACGGGTGACCATGCCGGCCACCACGACTTTTTCTTTGTTGCGCGCCTCGCCCAGCTGGCCGGAGAAATGCGTCACGGTGCGTTTGAGCAGCGGCAGGTAGGGCGAGAGCGGGTGATCGGAGACGTACAGCCCCAGCAGCTCGCGTTCCCACTCCAGCTGCTCGCGCAGGTCGAGGGAGGGCATGTAGGGCAGGTCGATCTCCTCTTCGATGCCGGCGATGGTGCCAAAGAAGCTCAGCTGGCCGGACTGGGCGGCCCGGAAGTGGCTGGAACTGACCGCCATGATGCGGTCCAGGGCCTCGAACAGCGACTTGCGCGGCCCAAACTGGTCCAGGGCGCCCACCCGCACCAGGCACTCCAGGGCGCGCTTGCCCACCTGGCGCAGGTCCACCCGGCGGGCGAAGTCGTTCAGGTCGCGGAAAGGCCCCTCGCGGCGGGCCTCCATGATCAGGTCCACCGGCGCCTGGCCCACGTTCTTGATGGCTCCCATGCCGAAGCGGATGGCGGCCTGGCCGTCTTCACGGTCCTCGATGGTGAAGTCCCAGCCGCTGGAATTCACGTCCGGCGGCAGCACCTCGATGCCCATCGAGCGGCAGTCCACCACGTAGAAGGCCACCTTGTCGGAATCGTTCTTGGAAGCCGACAGCAGGGCGGTCATGTATTCGACCGTGTAGTGCGTCTTGAGGTAGGCCGTTTGCACGGCGATCACGCCATAATCGGCGGCGTGGGATTTATTGAACCCGTAGCGGGCGAAGTTTTCCCATTCCTGGAAGATGGCCCGGGCGGTCTCTTCGGTGATCTCCCGCTCGCAGCAGCCCTTGACGAACTTCTCGCGGTGCTTGGCCAGCGAATCGGCCTTCTTCTTGGCGATGGCCTTGCGCAGGTCGTCCGCCTCGGAAGCCGTGTAACCGGCCAGGTCCATGGCGGCGAACATGATCTGTTCCTGGTAGATGGGGATGCCGTAGGTCTCTTTGAACAACGGCTCCAGGCGTTCGTGCAGGTAGGTGGGCTGTTCTTCGCCGTGCATGCGGCGGATGTACGAGGGGATGAAGTCCAGCGGGCCGGGACGGTACAGGGCCACCATGGCGATGATGTGCGCCAGGTTCTGCGGCTTCATCTGGGTCAGGTAACGGGTCATGCCCGTGCCTTCCAGCTGGAAGATGCCGGCGGTATGCCCCTGGCCCATGAACTGGAACGTCTCGTCGTCGTCGATGGGGATGTTGTCCAGGTTGAACTGCACCCCGTGGCGCTGCTCGATGAGCTGGCAGGCCCGCGACATGATGGTCAGGGTGGCCAGGCCCAGGAAGTCGACCTTGAGCAGGCCCAACGACTCGACCACCGACATCTCGAACTGGGTGACGGTCTTGATCGGGCTGTCTTCCGAGCCACTGGTAGGGCGGTGCAGGGGGACGTACTCCACGATGGGGATGTCGGTCAGGATCACCCCGGCGGCGTGCGTGCCGGCGTTGCGCACTACCCCCTCCATGTGCTTGGCCGTCTCCACCAGCTCGTTGAGGTAGCTGGTTTCGTTGACCACCGTCTTGAACTCGGGCACCGTTTCCAGGGCCTCTTCGATGCTGACCGGCTTGCCGGGCACGTTGGGCACCAGCTTGGCCACCCGGTCCACCTCGGGGATGGGGATGTCCATCACCCGCCCCACGTCGCGGATGGCGCCGCGGGCGGCCATGGTGCCAAAGGTGATGATCTGGGCCACCTTGTCGTCGCCGTACTTGTGGGCGCAGTATTCCATCATCTTGGGGCGCAGGTCGTCCTGGAAGTCCAGGTCGATATCCGGCATGGAGATACGCCCCGGGTTGAGGAAGCGTTCGAAGATCAGGCCGTGCCCGATAGGCTCGACCATGGTAATGTCCAAGGTGTAAGCCACCAGCGAACCGGCCGCCGAGCCACGCGCGTTGTACCAGATGCCTTCCTGGCGGGCGTGGCGGCACAGGTCCCACACGATCAGGAAGTAGGTGTCGAAGCCCATGGTGTGGATCACGCCCAGCTCGTACTCCAGGCGGTCGCGTACCTCCGGGTCACTGACCCGGGCGCCATAGCGGCGCTGCAAGCCGTCTTCACACAGGCGGCGCAGGTAGCTCTGGGCCGTTTCGCCCTCGGGCACGCTGAACAGCGGCAGGTGGTAGCCCTTGGAGCTCAGGTCCACGTTGCAGCGCTCGCTGATCATCAGCGTGTTTTCCAGGGCGCCGGGCACCTCGTTGAACAGCTGCTGCATCTCCAACGGAGAGCGCAGGTAGTAAGACTGGTCGGTCATGCGGAAGCGGTTGGGGTCCGAGAGCAGCGCCCCGGTCTGCACCGCCAGCAGGATGTCCTGGTAGCGGAAATCCCCCTGGTCGACGTAGTGCACGTCGTTGGTGGCGATGAAGCGGCTCTCGTAGCGCTTGCCCAGCTCCAGCAGGCCTTTGTTGAGGGCCGGCAGCTCAGGGATGTTGTGCTCTTGCAGCTCGACGAAGAAGCGGTCCTTGCCGAAGACCTCGTAATACCAGTCCAGGTCGCGGCGCGCTTTGTCCAGGTCGCCGGCCAGGATGGCCCGCGGCACTTCGGCGCTCATGCAGCCCGAGGTACAGATCAGGCCCTCGGAATGGGCCTGCAAGAAATCGTGGTCGATGCGGGGATAATAATAGAAGCCTTCCAGCTGGGCAGCGCTGGCGATCTTGAGCAGGTTGCGGTACCCCTGGTCGTTCTCGGCCAGCAGCAGCAGGTGGGAGGAATGCTTGTCCAGGCGTGAGTCGCGGTCGCGCATCGTGCGGGCCGCCATGTAGGCCTCCAGCCCGATGATGGGCTTGATGCCATTGGCCCGGGCGGTGTTGAAGAACTCGATCACGCCGAACATCGTGCCGTGATCGGTGAGCGCCACGGCCGGCATGCCCATCTCCTGGGTACGCTTGACCAGCTTCTTGATCTTACTGAAGCCGTCCAGCAGGGAGTATTCGGAATGGACGTGGAGATGGACGAACGACATAGTACCCCTACCCTTAAGACGTGATTACGTCCGGAATGAACGAAAATTCATGTCCCATTATAGCATGCTCCCCCCGCGGGGACTGATTTTTTAAGCAGCCCGGCCGCTTCTTTTAAACTAGCGCCGGGCGGGCCGGGGGCGGCAATCTCCACCCCGGCGATCAGGCTACACCATCTGCTCCACGAACGCCTGG
>JAAZNB010000132.1 GCA_012798515.1 Chloroflexota bacterium | reverse complement strand
TTCGACAAGACCGCCTTTCTATGGGCGGTCGTCGCCGCGGTCGCTTCCATCCTGGCGTCGCTGTTCCTCTATTTTGCTTTACAGTGGAATCCTGGCTCGGTTGCCCTGGCAGTGACCTCGGCCTACCCGGCGCTCATCCTGGCCTACAGCGTCATCACCGGCGAAGAAAGCCTGAGCTTTGCCAAGGCCGCCGGCGTGCTGTTGATCATCGCCGGGGTGATCCTGCTGCAAACGGCCGAGGCTTAATCCTTCAGCGACAGTCCCATGATGCGGTACACCCGGCCGCTGCCGGGGAACTCCAGGTTCTCCATCAGCACCACCCAGCCGCGCCGCCGGTACAGGTGCATGGCGGTGGTCTCCGTTCGCAGGGTGGAGAGCACGGCGCGACGGTGAGGTAAGCCTTCCAGGAGGGTATCGTGCAGCCGGCTGCCCAACCCCACCCCCTGGGACGCCGGGTGGAGGGCCAGCTCAGCCAGCTCGAAGCTGCCATCCAGCCAGGTGCGCGCCACGTTGGAGGGCAGCACCGCCGCCACCGTATCGTGCCACCACTGCCCCGGGCGGCTGGTGTACCCGTAAGCAAACCCGGCCAGGCTGTGCTCCCGGCCGCTGAAAACGGCGGCGAAACGGAAGCCATCTCGCTGCATGTGGCGCGAGAGTGACAGGGCAAAATTCATGGTATCGATGTGCGTACGCAGGTAGGGCAGCTCGCCGAACGCAGCCTGGTACACCGAAAAAACCTGCTGCTGGATCTCCTCTACCTGGGTCGTGTTGAGAAATACTATTTCCGCGGGCATGTCATCGCCATCCTTTTCCCCCTGGAAGGACCTGTGGAGCGCCCGGATCGGAACGAGAGCAGTGCCTCCGGCCGGCAGACCGTACGGCCCACTCGTCTCGAGCCGGACCCTCCCCACAGCAATCCCAGGAAATTCCCCTCCCGCACTCTATGAACGATCAAATAACCAACCTCGGGGGAAGATGCACAGGCTCAGGCGAATATGGGCTTGGGCCCGAAAATTTCCCCCAACGAGCAAAAAGCAGCGGGGCGCATCAGCGCCCCGCAGTCAGACGTGTGGTTATGCGCCCTCGGCGTAACCGGCCAGGGCCAGGGCGCGCGGGCCGGTGTTGATACCCAATACCGGGCCGGTCAGGTTGATCACCAGTTCCACCGGGTGGAACTCTTCGGTGATGCGTTCGGCCAGATGTTCGGCTTCCTCCCTGGCATTGCCGTGCATCACAGCCACCCGCAGCGCCTGTCCCGGTTTGAACTGCTTGAAGAACTTCTGGTACATCAATTCCACGACCTTCTTGTAAGTGCGCGTGGTACCGGCCGCCTCGACGATCCCGGTCTCGTGGTCGATGTAGACCAACGGCTTGATGTCCAGCAAGGTGCCGATCAGGCGCGCCGCGTTCCCGATGCGCCCGCCCTGGGCCACGTACTTGAGCGTATCCATAGACACGTACAGTGAAACCGCTTTCCGCACCTGTTCCACTTTCTCCAGGATGGCCTTGACCGTGCTGCCGGCGGCAATCTCACGCGCCGCGGCCATCACCTGCCACCCCAGGCTCATGGTCACCCCTTTGGAATCCACCACGTGCACGGGGATGTTGACCATCCTGGCGGCATTGATGGCCGACTGGTAGGCTCCGCTCATCGCCGAGCTGAGCGTGACGACGATGATTTCGCGTACGCCGCGTTCGATGGCATGCTGGAATTCGACCAGGTAATCATTGACACTGGCCTGCGATGTGGTGGGAATGCTGTCGCCGCGGGCCAGGCGATCGTAAAACGTTTGGGGAGAAAGGTCGACACGGTCGCGATATAACTCACTATCCCAGATAATCGTGTGTGGCAATACGGTGATCCCGTATTGATCGATGTACGACTGCGGGATATCGCAGGTGCTGTCTGTAATTAACGCGATCGTATTGGCTCCCATGAAGGTCTTCCTGGTTCTTAGAATTAATTAAAGGTGGAACAATTATACTCCCAATAGCGCCCTTTCCACCGTAAAATCGCCAGTTGACCCAGGGCACAGACCGGAATCGTGCGATTGGCCGGCCAAGGATTTCCCCGGCCGCGCTCAACCCGTCAGGCGGCCCAGATAGAGAACTGTGTTGTAGAGGAAGTCTACCCGCCCGTCTTGCTGGTGGGCGTCGAAGATACGGTGCAGTTCGGCCAGCATGGGAGCAAAATTCGGATGCTCCGCCTCGGGGGAGTACGAAGAGGAGCGCAGGCGGCCTTCCAACCCGGCGTAGTCGAAGGACTGCTGGTTGGCAAAGCGATACAGGCTTGCGCCGGCGTCGAAGAAGGCTAACAGTTTCTCGTCGCTGTAGTGGCGATGGCGCACCGTGGCATAATCCGTGCCAAAGCGCAGCAGCAGATCCTCGTAAGCCTGTAAAAAGGGCGTTGTGGCTTCCTGGCGCTCGTTCCACACCAGGGCCACCCAACCAGAGGGGCGCAGGATGCGGGCAAACTCCTGCCGCGTCGGCCCGGGATCGAACCAGTGGAAGGCCTGGGCAGCAGTGACCAGGTCGATGCTGTCGGCGGGCAGCCCGGTGTCCTCGGCCGAACCGTCCAGGCTGGTAAAGCCGGGGTAAGCCAGCAGTTGGCGTTCGCTCTCGGCGCGCATGGCCGCGTTGGGCTCCACGCCGTAGACCCGGTTGCCATTTTCCAGCAGCAGGCGGCTGAGAATGCCGGTTCCCGAACCGATGTCGGCCACCACGTGTTCAGGGGCCAGTCCGCACACCTGTTGCAAGGTCTCCAGTACGGCCGGGGGGTAGCCCGGCCGGTAAAGTACGTAATTTTCTACTCGGCTGGTAAAGCGTGTCTTCGCATCGCGGGTCATTTGCCTCTCCTTCCTTCTTCCCAGGCCGGCTGCTGCCATGCCTGACAGCATTATACCCGCTGGTTGCCAGGTTTGTCGTTTCACACGGCCAAGAGCGGAGCAGGTTTGCCGCTGCTCCGCTCTCACGCCCTTGAACTGGCCTGGGCGTTTCCCCGCCACCCATTTCGATGGGTCCGGGGGGAGAATGGTAGGTAGTACCTTCTTCTGTACTTACGTATAAAATCGACTGCTCCAACTCATTTCCCGGGAGAGACTACGTTCGGGTGGGCTTTAAACTCCCCGGGCGTACCGGCATCAGGAAATCACAACCTGCTGCTGCGGCTGGACGGCGCTGTCTGCATCTTCCTGGGCTAAATCAGGCTTGATGAGGACCAGCACCCCTGCCCCCACGATCCCCCCAATGATGATGGAGAGAATGTACATAATGGGGTTATTCGACAGGGCAAAGACGAACAGGCCGCCGTGGGGCGCCATCATGGTCACCCGGAAGGCCATGCTCACCGCGCCGCCCACGGCCGAACCGACCATGATCGAGGGGATCACATGGACGGGATCGCCGGCGGCATACGGGATGGCAAATTCTGTAATCAAGGATGCCGCGCCGACGAAACACCCGGGAATACCGGCGCGTTCTTCTTCAGTAAACTTCTTCTTGGCGATCAACATGGCCAGGGCCAGCACCAGGGGCGGCACCATACCGCCCACGAACACAGCCGCCATGGGGACCCAGTTATTGGCCGTCTGGGCCACACCCAGGGCAAAGAAATAGGCCGCTTTGTTGACCGGGCCGCCCATGTCGAAGGCCATCATGGCCCCGATTGCCAGGCCCAACAGGATGGCGCTCCCCATGCCCAGGTTGTTGAGGAAAGTGCTCATGGCCTCATTCAACCATTTCACCGGCGGGCCGATGAAGTAGATCATCAACACACCCACGATGGTGGTGGCAATCAGGGGGATGAACAGCACCGATTCCAACGAGCGGATCATCTGGGGCACTTTGATGTTCTTAATCCCCTCAACGAGATAACCGGCCAGCAAGCCGGCGATGATCCCGCCGATAAAACCTGCCCCGATCCGCGTGGCGACCATTCCACCCACGAAGCCAGGGGCGATACCAGGACGATCGGAAATAGAGTAGGCAATATAACCCGCCAGAGCGCCAACCATCAGGCCGAACGCGTCCTGGCCCAGGTTGAACAACTCGGCGCCAAATCCTTGCGTCTCCATTACGTGAATTCCGCCGATCATGAAGGAAATTGCAATCAGGATCCCGCCCGGGACGACAAAGGGGATCATATAAGAGACGCCCGTGAGCAAATGTTTTTGTAAATCTTTCAAAAACTGCATCATGTTCCTCCTCAATTTTTGACCTGCTGAATACGATGAGAACGGATGATTTTACAGCTGCATAGACCTCCTGTTTGAAAATCTGGAATGAAATTTATCTTTACACCAGCCCACCTTTTTTCTTCGCCAGTAACAACGACGCGTCTGCGTCGGACACAAACTTTCCAGGGTCAATCTCGACCACTTTTTTCCCCTTGAAACGCTCGAGGCCGCGCACGGCAATATTGGCCACGATGAGGACCAGGTCGGCTGCGGCGATGTCCGCCGCGGAGAGCTTGTTTTCCAGGCCCATGGAGCCCTGGATCTCGACCTTGGCTTCGTCTCCGGCCTTGCGTGCGCTTTTCTTGATGGCTTCGGCGGCCATGTAAGTATGAGCAATCCCACCAGCACAAGCGGTAACGCCAATGATTTTCATTTGTTCTCTCCTTTGCATTGTCGAGCAATAGAAATATTAGCTTTCCAGCAAGTCTTCACTGTTGGTAATGGCCATAACGACGTCCTGGTAACAGCTCGCCGACATCAAGGCTTCCCTGAATTCTTCGTGCACCAGTAAACGGGCCAGGCGGGCCAGGACACCCATGTATGCATCGGCGGACATGCGATCGGGGATGGCCAGCAAAAAGACCAGCCTGGCAATGCCCCCGCCCAATGCGGTTTCGTAGAAGAAACCCTCCGTCGAGCGGCCAAAGGCGATTCCCGCTTCCCGCACAGCCGGGCTTTTCCCGTGAGGAATGGCGATGAAATGCTCCATGTAGGTTGGCCCCAGGCTTTCCCGATCGTACACCGATTGGATGTACTCACTTTTCGAGACCAGCAGCCCGGCGTCGTCCAACAGGCCGGCCAAATATTGGATGGCTTCGTCTTTGTTGTGCACGTTCTTCAACGTTAGATCGACTGCATTGGGTTGAATCACTTCCGAAATCTTGAGTCCGATGTTTTCCATAAATACCCTGGCCTTTAATACGAGATAGGTTCAAACTTCTGTTTCTGGCAGCATAAGTTTCGCAAGGCTTTCTAGCGTCCACCGGGCGGCGTCACCCACCACCCCGGTGCAGCCATTCTCGTGGGCGCCGGCCGCTTCGAAATCCTTGCCCTCCTGCTTATTTCGCAGGTCATACGAGCGACCGTATAACTTGCAATGGATCTCATGGCACATGACGGAACCGTACTTGTGGACAAATTTCTGGTGCAATGCCTGGGTCAGCTGGAAGTTCTGGTACTTATTCTGGCGGTCGCCGTCGAATTTCTCCCGGCGCCGGTGGAAGAGCAGCCCGATGACCAGGATACTCCCGGTGAAGGCCGAACAACTGGCCTGGTTGACCAGCCCGGCCCCGCCGCACAGTCCCGTGGCGGCGTT
>JAAZNB010000707.1 GCA_012798515.1 Chloroflexota bacterium | reverse complement strand
TTATTAGATTTTCTAATTATACCCATTCCCCAAAAGCACGCCAGGACTCAATGGGGTGAAATTGTATATGCGTGGAACCGGGGAAAAGTCCTGGCCTCTTTTCCCTCGGGTTGAGAAGTTTCAATTTGCTGTAGAAATTCTCTTGACAGGATCTCAGAATTGCGTAGAATTGTTCCGATATGCGGTTGCAAATACTCAGGACACGATTCTTCTTTCACTCGGGGACGGTTGACGTTCCCATGGACGGTTTATTGTTTCAGAATCACAAGAGAGCCTTTATTGGCTCTCTTTTTTTGCCTGTTGCCAGAAATGAGAGGAAGCGATGATCCAGATCCCCGGAATAATCGACCCGCACGTTCACGTCCGTGAACCCGGGGCGACCCATAAAGAAGATTGGGACAGCGCCACAGCAGCCGCCCTGGCCGGCGGAGTGACCATGCTGCTGGCCATGCCCAATACTCGCCCGCCGGTTACCGATGCAGACACGCTCCAACTGGCTCTGGACAGCGCCAGCGCCAGGGCGCGCTGTGATTATGCCCAGTTCCTGGGCGCCGGAGCCGATAATGCCGCCAGCGCTGCTCCCCTGGCGGGGCGGGTGGCCGGCCTGAAAATGTACCTCGACCAGACGTACGGCCCCCTACGCCTGGACGAGCTGCACACCTGGATGGAGCACTTTACCCACTGGCCGGAGACGGCTCCCATCGCCGTACATGCCGAAGGGCGCACCCTGGCGGCCGTCATCCTGGTAGCCATGCTGCACGACCACCCGCTGCACGTCTGCCACGTGGCCACGCAGGAAGAGATCCTGTTGATACGCGCCGCCAAAGAAAAGGGTTTTCCCATCACCTGCGAGGTTACCCCACACCACCTGTTCCTGTCTACTGAGGACCTGCCGCGCCTGCCGGGTGGGCGGGGAGAGGTGCGCCCGCGGCTGGCCCGTCCGCAAGATGTGCAGGCTTTGTGGGATAATCTAGATGTAATCGACTGCTTTGCTACCGATCACGCGCCGCACACCCTGGCCGAAAAATACGGCCCCAATCCCCCACCCGGTTTTCCCGGGTTGGAGACTGCCCTGCCGCTCTACCTGACGGCGCTGGCCGGGGGCCGCCTCACCCTGGACGACATCATCACCCGCTGTTACACCAACCCGCGGCGTATCTTTGGCCTGCCTGAACAGCCGCAGACCTGGGTCGAGATCGACCCCGCGGCGCGCGGGGAGATCCGCGCCGCCGATGGTTACACCCGCTGTGCCTGGACGCCTTTCGAGGGTTTCCCGGTGCAGGGCAAAATCACCCGCGTGGTATTGCGCGGGCAAGAAGTATTCAAAAACGGCCAGGTGCTGGCCCAGCCGGGCACTGGCCGGGATATCCGCAGCCGTTCTTATCTGTCACAATAACCCAAAAGGAGATCATACCCATGGCTACTCACATCCCCCCTATTCGCAAACAGAACCCCTACCTGCCCTTTGGCGACCAGAAAGGCACTCGTTTTTACGGGCAAGACATCTTATCGGTAAAGCAGTTCAACCGTGATGACCTGGAATACATTTTCGGCGTGGCGCATGAGATGGCCGGTATGGTGCGTCGCATTGGCACCTTCGATCTGCTCAAAGGTAAGATCCTGGCCAACTTGTTCTACGAACCCTCGACACGTACCTCGGCTTCTTTCACGGCGGCCATGGAACGCCTGGGCGGCAGCGTGATCCCGATCAATGAAGTGCGCTACTCCTCTGTTTCCAAAGGCGAATCCCTGCCCGATACCATCCGCACCCTGGAAGCTTACGCTGACGTGATCGTCCTGCGCCATCCCGAAGTTGGCTCGGCGGCCATGGCGGCCAAGTACGCCCGCAAGCCGATCATCAATGCCGGTGACGGCATCGGCGAGCATCCTACCCAGGCGCTGCTCGACCTGTTCACGATCCAGGAAGAGATGGGTCACATCGATGGCCTGACCATCACCATGCTGGGCGATCTCAGGAATGGCCGCACGGTGCACTCTCTGTCTCGCCTGCTAACCTTATTCGATGTATGTATCAACTACGTTTCTCCCGACATCTTGCGCATGCCGGCCGAGATCATCGGCGAGATCAATGATAAGAATATCCCCCAGAAGGAATTTAGCGACCTAGAAACGATCCTGCCCGAGTCGGACGTGCTGTACGTCACGCGCGTGCAGAAAGAGCGGTTTGCCACCCCCGAAGAATACGAAAGTGTCAAAGGCTGCTACGTGATCACCCGGGAGATCATGCAGAAAGCCAAAGAAGAAATGATCGTCATGCACCCCCTGCCGCGTGTGGGCGAGATCGAGATGGAACTGGATGACGACCCGCGGGCGGCTTACTTCCGCCAGGTCGAATACGGTCTGTACGTGCGTATGGCCCTGCTGGCCAGCGTGCTGGGGAAAGCTTAACCTACCTTTCTCTTGCCGGCAGACCTGCCCGGCCGGACATTCTTCCGGGCAGGTCTGCGTCCGCAGCGCAGCGCTGCGAAAAAAAGATCTACCGGCAGGCTCTTTGCCTGCCGGCCCAGCCACGAGGTAACCCAATGAAGAGTTTTTTTGATCGACTGGAAGAACGGGCGCGGCAGATCGATTCGCTGCTGTGCGTCGGCCTCGACCCACACCCGGCCGACCTGACGGCCTACACCCCGGCTGCGATGCGCAGCTTTTGCCAACGCATGATCGAGGCCACCCACGACCTGGCCCTGGCATACAAACCCAACGCGGCTTTCTTCGAGGCTATGGGAGCACGCGGTTGGGATGCACTCCTGGAGGTCATCGCGGCCGTCCCCGAAGATATCCCGGTCGTCCTGGACTTCAAGCGCGGCGACATCTCTTCTACTGCTGATGCGTATGCTCGCTCGGCCTTCGACGTGCTCAGCGCCCACGCCGTCACGATCAATCCTTACCTGGGCTACGACTCCCTGGCGCCTTTCGTCCAGGACCCCGCCCATGGCGCCTTCTTGCTGTGCAAGACTTCCAACCCCGGCTCCATCGACCTGCAAGACCTGCTGCTGGCCGGTCCAGACCAGCCTGCCCGGTTGTACGAAAAAGTGGCCACCCTGGCGCAGCAGTGGAATACCCACAATAATCTCGGCCTGGTGGTCGGCGCAACCCATCCGGCGGCGCTCAAACGTGTGCGCGACGCCGCCCCCGACCTGTGGTTCCTCACGCCCGGGGTCGGGGCGCAGGGCGGCGACCTGGTGGCTGCCTTGCAAGCCGGACTGCGCCGGGACGGCATGGGCATGCTCATTCCCGTGTCGCGAGGGCTTTCCCGTGACGAATCCCCACGCCAGGCTGCCCAGAAACTGGTCGAATCCATCCGCGAAGGGCAGCGCCAGTTCCTGGCGGCCCCGCCAGCCGGCCCGGCGACCACCCCCCTGGTCCCGGCGGCCCTGGCCGAAGGATTGTTGCGCGCCGGTTGCGTGCGCTTTGGCGAGTTTACCCTCAAGTCGGGCATCCAGTCGCCCATCTACCTGGACCTGCGCCAGCTGGTCTCTTTCCCGGAGATCCTGGCCGAGGTCGGCGCGGCGTACATCCCCTTGCTGAAAAAGCTCCAGTTCGACCGCCTGGCCGCCCTGCCCTACGCCGCCCTGCCGATTGCCACCAGCATCAGTCTGAAGAGCGGCTGGCCCATGCTGTACCCGCGTAAGGAGAGCAAAGCCTACGGTACCCGGGCCGAAATCGAAGGCAACTTCAGGGCCGGTGAACGGGCCGTGGTCATTGACGATCTGGCGACTACCGGCGGCAGTAAGTTCGAAGCCATCGATAAGCTGACCCAGGCCGGGTTGGTGGTGGAAGACGTGGTGGTGTTGATCGATCGCCAGTCTGGCGCGGCCGGAGCCCTGGCGGCGGCCGGATACCGGCTGCACGCCGTGCTGACCCTCACCTCCCTGTTGGATTACTGGGAAAATACCGAACGTATCCCGCGGGAACAGATTGCCCGCGTACACAGTTTTTTGGAGAACCAGTGAACCCCTATCCATTACTGAAACCCTGGATCTACAAATTTACCCCCGAACAAGCCCACCATGGCACCATAGCTATGCTGCGTCTGGGGGGCGGCCTGCTGCCCGGGCGCCTGTTCCTCAATCTCTGTTTCCATGCTCGCCAGAGCGGCCCGGCAGTGCAGGCCTTCGGGCTGACCTTCCCTAACCCGATCGGCATGGCCGCCGGATACGACAAAGATGGCCTGGGCTGGCGCGGCCTGGCCTGCCTGGGCTTTGGCCACATTGAGCTCGGCACAGTCACGCCCCGCCCGCAGCCGGGCAATCCTCAACCGCGTATCTTCCGCCTGGTGGAAGACGAAGCGGTGATCAACCGCATGGGCTTCCCTAACCAGGGAGCCGAATTCATGGTCCGGCGGTTGAAGGCTCCGCGCCCCAAGGGCCTGATTTTGGGCATGAACATCGGTAAAAACAAGGTCACGCCGTTGGAGCAGGCCGCTGAGGATTACGTTACCCTGGCGCGCGTTTTTGCCCCGCTGGCCGACTACCTGGCGGTCAACGTTAGCTCTCCCAACACGCCCGGCCTGCGCAATCTCCAGTCGCGGCAGGCGCTGGAAGCGCTGCTGCTGCCCCTGGCCGAGGAGCGCCGCCGCCAGGCGGAACTGCTCGGGCGCCCGGTGCCGGTGGTGGTCAAGCTGGCCCCGGATCTGAGCGACGCAGAGCTGGATGGGGCGCTGGAAGCGGTCAGCAGCGCCGGTATGGACGGGCTGATCATCAGCAATACCACCATTTCGCGCCCCGTGCTGCGTTCGTCGATGGCGAATGAAGTGGGCGGGTTGAGCGGCGTGCCGCTGCGCGAGCTGAATACCGCCATGATCAAGAAAGTGGTGGCCCGCACCGGCGGCCGCCTGCCGGTCATCGCCAGCGGCGGTGTGCACACCCCGGCCGACGCCCAGTCCAAGCTGGATGCCGGCGCTACGCTGGTGCAGTTGTATACCGGTATGATCTACGCCGGCCCCTGGTTGGTTCGTGATATACTCAATTCCGGGCTCATCTGCCGGAAATGAAAGATTACCGCTACCCGACTGAAACATTAACCCTGGTCCTGACCATCGGGCTGCTGCTGGTAGCCGCAGCCCTGGTGGCCGGGCCGACCCTGTGCCTGGCCCCGCTGCTGGTCGTCGGGCTGGTCGTGCTGGCTTACCAGATGAACCAGGGGCATCACCGGGCCTTGATGCAGCAGGCGGTGGCCGTTACCCGCCACGGCACGCCCCAGGCCGCAGCCCTGGCGCAGCAGTGCGTCAACCGCCTGCGCCCCGGGCCGGTGCAGTTCTTCATCGTGCGCCAGCCGGTGATGAACGCCTATACCTTCGGCCTGAGCCGCCCTTACGTGGTGGTGCTTTACGAGCCCCTGTTTCATTACATGGATGAAGACGAGCTGCGTTTTGTCATCGGGCACGAATTGGGCCACGTGGCGCTGCAGCACGCCTGGCTGAACACCCTGCTGGGCGGCATGGGCGGCGTTCCGGTGTCTTTCGGCGGGGCCATCATCTTTACCCTGGCTTTTCGCTGGTGGAACCGGGCCTGCGAGTTTTCCTGTGACCGGGCCGGGCTGCTGGCCTGCGGCCGGCCGGACAAGGCCGTCTCGGCCCTGGTCAAGCTGGTGGCTGCCGACGCCGACACGCCGGAAGAGCTCCGCCGGGCGCTGGCGGCCATCGAAGCCGAGGACGATTC
>JAAZNB010000706.1 GCA_012798515.1 Chloroflexota bacterium | reverse complement strand
TGGGCCGGCCGCTTGCCGTTGATCTTCACGCCAGACAGGCGCTCGAACTGCGTATAGGTACGCTTGAGAAATGGCTTGACCTCATAATTCCAGGGCCTGGCCAGCGCAGCCTTGAAGCGCTGCACGGGCGTCTGGGGGCCCAGGTCGACTTCTCCTTCCGCCATGCGCGGCAGCGACGGCAGCTGACAACCTTCGTATCTACTTCTATCGATGCTCATCATTACCTCCCTAATGGATCGCGGTGCGCTCTTATTGAGACGACACTGAATATTCAGGCTGGATGATGTGTTGGGTGAGCAAATCATCCTTGAGATCTTCCAGGCAATTGGGCCATACCTGCTGTTCGGCAGGCAGGCGCCCCTGCAGATAGAAACGCAGCATACCTTCCGTCTTGGCGATGGTGCTGCTTTCCGGGTTGCGCTTCAAGAGGGCGCTGACCACCCGGTAGCTGAGTGGGTTGGCCAGGGGGCGCAGCAACGGATGGAAGGCCACCCGCTGGCGCACCGGCTTGGCGATGAAACTCATGCGGAATTTGAATTCGTTGACGCTTTCGGGGGCGTCCAGGGAATGCAGGCTGTAGAAGATGCCCGAGACCCCCTCGCGGGCCAGCATGTCGCAGCTGGCGGTGAAGAACAAGGCGTTGTTGACGTATTTATTGAGGAATTTGTGATGGCTTTGGGCATAAGGCACGTACCACACGGAATTGATGCGCGCTGTAAAGAGCGTGGCAGCCAGCTCGCCGTCGGCGACGGCTCCCCAGGCCTCGAAGCCAGGCAGGTCTTTGGCCGCCAGGCAGATTTTGTGCCAGGTATCCTGGCTCATGCTGTCCACCCGGCCCTGGCGTTCCAGGGTGTCGAGCTGCAAGGGCCAGCCTTCTTCGGCCAGGCGTTCGAACGAGATCTGGCTGACGGTGCAGTTGTTCAAGCCGCGCTTGACGCCGTTGCGCGCCTGGTGGCGCAGCATTTCCAGGGTGTAGGGGTTTTTGAGTACCACATGGTAGCTCACCATGCCCTCCGTGGCGTCCATGGGGGTGGAATAACGCAGAGCCAGGATGCCGTGGCGCAGCATGAGGTCGTCCAGCTCTTTCTGCGTGGGGCGGATCAACCAGCCATACGGGAACGCCTGGTAGACCCGCGGCCCGGCGTTATACCAGTAACTGCTCTCGGATTGGATTACGGTGTGTCCCTGGCGCTGCAGCCAGGTGGAGAAAGTTTTAATGTCCATCGTGTACTCCTTTGGCGATACGAGTAAACCCCCGGCGGCCGGCAGGCCGTTCAACCGGTCTCGATACCGGCCGTTGGAAGGCCGGCCGGTCCGGCCTGGCACAGGCGGGCCAGCATGCGTTCGTGCATGCCGACACACTCGGCGCGGGCGTAATAAGTTTCCAGGGTTAGCCGGCCCTGTTGCCCCATTTGCTCCAGGGCGTGGGGCGTTTGTTTCAGCTGGCGAATGGCCTGGGCCAACAACCCGGGGTTCTCCGGGGGGATGGCCATCCCGCAGCCGGATTCCTGCACCAGGCCGGTGAGCTCGCAGTCCAGGGGGGCCACGGCGATCATGGCCCGGGCGCTGGCCATGATGTTGAAGACCTTGCTGGGCAGCGAAGACATCGCCGAGCGCTGGTTGAGCGTCACCAGGCCCACGTCGGCCGCGGCGAGCATTTCCGGGAAATCCTCGCGCGGCTGAAAAGGTAGAAATATAACGTTATGTAATTCCTGGCTGTGCGCGATTGCCTGCAGCGCAGCTTTTTTCACCCCCTCACCGATGATTACGAATCGAATATCAGGTTCCTCTTTGAGCTGTCCGGCGGCGGCCAGCACGTCTTCCAGCATCGAGGTCAGGCCGATGTTGCCGGCGTACATCACGACGAATTTACCGTCCAGGTCGAACCGGTGGCGGAAGCCGTTGTCTTTGGCCGCCGGCCGGACGAAGTCCGGGTCGGCCCAGACCGGGATGAGCGTCATTTTTTCGGCGGGAACTCCTTTGCTCGACAGGTTTTGTTGGAAAGTTTTGGAAATCAACGAGATGTGCGTGGCATGGCGGTAATAAAACCTCTCCAGGGCGGTGAAGAAGCGGATCATGGTCCGGTTGTGTAACACGCCCGCGGCCACGGCCGCGTCGGGGTACAGGTCCTCCAGCTGGAGCACCCAGGGCACGCCCCAGATGCGGCTCAACAGCCAGGCCGAGAGCCCCAGGGTAAAGGGCGGGGAGTAACTGACCAGGACGTCCGGCTTGTGGCCGGCCAGCAGCGCTGACCAGAACACGCTCAGGCTGAAGGTGCTGATGTTGAGCAGGCGCCGCCAGAAGGCTTTGTCGGGCGAGATGTAGGTCCAGCTGCGCAGCACGCGCACGCCGTCCAGCTGCTCTGCCTGGTAAAAACGGTTGCGGTAGCCGGAAAAGACGCGGCCGTACGGATAGTTGGGGGCGCAGGTGGCCATGGTGACGGTGTGGCCGCGCGCCGCCAGGTCGGCGGCCAGCTCGGTGATCAAGACTGAGGCGCTGACTTCTTCAGGGGCGTAGCATTGGGAGAGGAATAAGATACGCATACGGCTTATCCGGGTTGGTCCGGGCCGGTTTCGCCCGGCGCGGTGGTGGAGGGTGGGGCGGCCTGGGGCGCGGCGGCGGTGGGCGTCTCGTCCCACAGCCGGTAGACGTGGACATCGTTGCCGGCAAAATCGTCGCTGAAGGCGCCCTGGCTGACCGGGAGGGTGCGGTCTTCGAACAGCACGGTGACGCTGGTCAGGCCGGCGGGCAGCCCGCTGAACTCGGCCCGCACCGGTTTTTCCGACAGGTTACTGGCGAACAGGTGCGCCTGGCTGTGGTTGCCTTTGTGCATAAACTGGATGGAGTTGTAGGTGATGCCGTTGACCGGCAGGCTCTGCTCCGGCCCGTCCAACACGCGGGCCTGGATCTCCAGCCCGGCGCTGCCCTGTTGGAGCACCGGCGCCAGGCTGTTTAGCTCCGCAACCAGGCTATGGATGCCTTTCCACAGCTCGGGGATCTGCACGCCGTCTGCATAGGAAAACCAGAACAGCCCCTGGGCGCCGTCGATGAGGGCGGTGTAGGCGTCGAACCTGGCCTGGAAAGGAGAAGGATAGCCACCCGGTAGCCCAAAGGTGCGGCTGTCGAACAGGGATGCCGCACCGACCAGCGGCGTCGACGGGCAGCCCAGGTGGGCTGCGTCGATCCAGGTCTTCATGCAGGCTCGTGGGGCCTGGGAGTACTCCGGGTAACAGCCCACGATGATCAGGTCGGCGATGTCACACCATTGGTCCAGGGGGCCGATGATCCCGAAGTACATGGCCACCGGCCGGTTCTGGGGATCGTACTGGTGGATGATGTCGTACAGGCGGCGCAGGGTGGCGTGGTCGACGCCGCGCAGGGTGGGTTCTTCGGGCAGGTACCACCATTTCAGGGCGTCGTACTGGGAGAGGCGCGTGACCCACTCGATCCAGAACTCGTCGCCGGCGTCGATGAAATCCCGGGGCATGTTCTGCATGACCCACAGGCCGTTGGCCTGGGCGGCTTCCAGATAGGCAATGGCTTCGTCCAGGGTCTGGGTGTCGTGATAGACCTGGACCATGTTAAAACCGGCTGGCTGTATCTCGGGGATGTTTTCGTAAGGCACCGTGTACAGCCCGGTAGGGAAGAATCCAAATTGAGATTCACCTGTCTCTGTGGGGGACGGTGGTTTCACGTCCGTGCCGGTAATGAGAAAAGACAGCAGCATGCACATACTGATCATGAGTTTGATCATTCTGATCATGTTATTCACCTTTAAGCGATCTCCTCACAGGCTCTCCGAACCGGGTGCCTGAGCAGGAGCGTTGCCAATACCCTTCATCGCTGCCTGTCTTGAAGTAGCTCCGATAATCGATCTTCGATCTGGTGGACAATGCCTTCCCAACTGTAATGAGCTACCACTTGCTGCCTGCCTTCCACGCCCATACGGGCGGCGCGGGGACGATCGTGCAGCAGTTCGATCACGTTCGCTGCAAACTCGGCCGGTTCGTCGGCGATGCACAGGTGACGGCCGGACTCGACGTGGATACCTTGAACGCCAATGGAGGTGCTGACCACCGGAAGGCCCATCGACATGGCTTCCATAGCCTTCAACTTGGTGCCGCTGCCAAAGCGTGAGGGGATGATAAAAACGTCCGCCTGCCGGTAGTACTCGCGCACGTCGGGAACGGTGCCGGTCACACGAACTCCGTTTTTTCCATCCAGTTCTACCAGGGAGGCCGGTGGATTGCGCCCGACCGCCCAGAATTGAATCTCGGGGATTTGTTTTTGCAGGATGGGTAATATGGTGGACACGAACCAACGGACGGCGTCCTGGTTCATCACCACGTCCATCGATCCCCCGAAGACCAGCACCGGGGCCGGGTTGGGGGAAACGAGGGGGTAAGGGGCGGGCATAAAGTAGTCTACGTCCACCCCGTTGGGGACCAGCCAGGCCTGGGTGTGCCCATTGAGGTAGCTTTGGGTTACCTTGAGGTCCTCATCGGAGACGCACAAGATGGCGTCGAACCTGGGAAACCAGATCCTTTGCATGCGTTTGGACTTCATCACTTCGAAAGCGGCGTACAGGCGCACCAGCCAGCTGACGTCGCTGCGGATGAAGCTGCCGTAGTACATTTCATCGACATTGTGCAGGTCGAGTAAGACCAGTGGGCGGGTGTATTTGCCCTGGATGCAGCGCTCGAAATAGGGGGTCATGTTGAAGGTGGCCAGCCAGATAACGTCGAAATCCTCCTTTTTTAACAGTTCTTCGACGAAAGCCTGGTAGGTGGAATCCAATACCTTTACCTGTCCATAACAGTAGCGGGAGAAGCAGGATTTCAAGATGGTCTGCCAGCGATGGCTGATGGAATAGCCGACCTGGTAGTCCTTCCAGGGCGGCGTCGATTCGACCGCCGGGCGGGCCGCGCCGCCTTCCTGTACCGAAACCATGGTAATCTCGTGCCGGCGGGTCAGGATGGTATTGGTGGCGAAGATACGGATCTTGGCCCCATTGTTGGCGGGGATGACCGGAGAGGCAGATAACAACAATATTTTCATGCCTTGCTCTCTTCCTGGGTAAAACGGGGTAGGGGTGAGCGAGAGAAGCCGGCGCCTGGGCCGTCGTTTCCACCCTCCGCTACGGATAAAGAGGACCTGGCCTGTAACAGGACCATGTGGGCGATGGCCAGGTTCGACCAGCGCTGTAGATCGGTCCAGTTGTAAGCAAAGAAGCCGTTGAT
>JAAZNB010000705.1 GCA_012798515.1 Chloroflexota bacterium | reverse complement strand
GCAGTGCGCTCTCCTTCCAGCTTCAAGAAGGGCCCGTCGCCGGGAACGGCCTTGCAGGCGTGCAGGAAAATCTCATCTGAATCGACCAGGCGGGCCACGGCTTCTCCGTGGTCGGTGGCGGCCGCGCCGCTGCTTATCAGCTCTACCTGGGTGGACTGGTGGACGTCGAAGGCGGGTCCGCACTGGTGGATGAGCCGCACCTTCTCGAACAGGACGCGGCGTGCGTTGCGCACGACGAAACCGGCCTGGTGCATCGGTTCGAGGCCATCAGCCATTTCGGGAAAGTCGGGCGAGCTGCCTTCTGCCAGCGAGACGGTCACGTCGCTAAAGGAAATGTCCTCTACCGGCCTTTCAGCCAGCCCTTCGATGTAGGCCGCGGCCACCTGGATGTGGTTGGCGGTCACCTGGCTGACGTGGATGTGACGGATGGTGGGAGTGCCCTGGTCGAAGGGGTGCGAGCCCCGGTCGGATATGGCCGGGTCTCCCCAGGCGCCGCAGCCGTAGTACATGTTGATGGTGAAGGGGCAGAGTACGTTTTCCATCACCAGGTTGCTGGCGCGCACGTTTTCGACCACGCCGCCGCGCCCGCGGCGGGACTTGATGCGGATGGCCCGGTCGGTGTCCACAAAGATACAGTTGGTGATGGCCACGTTCTGCACCCCGCCGCTCATCTCACTGCCGATCACCACACCACCGTGGCCGCGGGCGAAGGTGCAGTTGGCGATGGTGAGGTCGCGACAGGGAAGGCGCCGTTCGGGAGGCTCGCCTTCCGAGCCGGATTTGATGGCGATGCAGTCGTCTCCGGCGCTGATGTGGCAGTTGGAGATGTGGACGAAACGGCAGGAATCGGGGTCGATCCCGTCGGTGTTGGGAGCGTCGGCAGGGTTGAGGATGGTCAGCCCGTGGAGGTTGACGTTTTCGCAGCGCACCGGGTTGATCGTCCAACTGGGCGAGTCGCGCAGGGTGACGCCTTCCAGGAGCAGGTGGGTACAATCGTTGAAACCAATCAGGCGTGGGCGGGGGTAGGCCAGCTTGCCTGCTTTGAAAGCCTGCCACCAGGCCTGGCCGCAGCCATCGATGATCCCCTGGCCGGCGATGGTAACGTGGGTCAGATGACTGCCGGAGATCAAAGGGGCGTACGTTAGTTGCTCACTGCCTTCCCATCGGCTGGAGATCACCGGGTAATCGGCGGGGTCCTGGCTGCCGGCCAGCACACAGCCGGCGTTAAGGTACAGTGTCACGTGATCGTACAGGCTCAAGGCGCCCGTCCGGTAGCGCCCGGCCGGGACGACCACAGTCCCGCCACCGTGGCGGTGACAGGCGTCGATAGCGGCCTGGATGGCGGCCGTGTCGAGGACCATTCCATCGCCCACCGCGCCGTAAGTGCGCACGTTGAAGACCACGTCCTGGAGAGGGGAAGCCGGGGATGCCATGGGGGTCATTCTGCCTCGGGCGCAACGGCGCCGTCGTGATCCATTTCCAGGGCGGCCAGGATGAAGGGCCCGACGCCTTTGAAGTCGTTGGTAGCGATCTTTTCACGGGTGTAATATTCGTACGACCCGTCCCGGTAGGGTCTCCCGCCTAACCCGGCCACACTGCACGTGCCCTCCAGGTTGAGCAGTCCCCGGGCGCCGACCTTGATCTGGTTTTCGAGCAGGCCGCGGTAACCGCGGCGGGCGGCGAGGAGATATTCGCAAGTCAGGTAGCCCTTGCGCACGGCCCGGGCGAAGGAATACACCAGCATGGCCGTTACGGAGGATTCGCCGTAGTTCCCCGGGCGTTGCGGCTGGTCGAGCACCTGGTACCATAGCCCGGTGGAGGCGTCCTGGACGTCCACCAGGGATCGGGCCAGGCGCGCCAGGATGGACAGCAGCTCGGCCCGCCGGGGATGTTCCCCGGGCAGCAGGTCGAGAATTTCGACCAGGGCCATGATGAACCACCCGTCCGCCCGGCCCCAGAAATGGGGCGAACAGCCTGTTTCGGGGTTGGCCCAGCGCTGTTTGCGGCTTTCGTCCCAGGCGTGATAGAGCAGCCCGCTGTGCGGATCGCGCGTCTGCCGTTCGATGAGGATGACCTGGCGGGCAACGTCGTCGAAGCCCTCCGGCTTGCCGAAGGCCCGGGCGTATTCGGCGTAGAACGGCCCGGCCATGTAGATCCCGTCCAACCACATCTGGTAGGGATAGATTTGTTTATGCCAGAAGCCTCCGCTGTGGGTGCGCGGTTGGTTCTGCAGTTGTGTATACAGCAGCTGGAGGGCGTGCGCATAACGGTCGTCCCTGTCCCGGGCGTACAGGGGGAACAGCAGGCGCCCGGGGCTGATCTGGTCGAGGTTGAATTCCTCGAGGCGATAAGTGCGAATGTGCCCCTCCGGGGTGACGAAGTGGTCTACCCAGGCCTGGACAAACTGCTCGTAGCGTTTTTCGCCGGTCGCCGCGCCCACGTCGGCGATGGCCTTAACCACCAGGCCGTGTTCGTAATGCCAGTGGGCCCGGGGCAGCGAATAACGCGCCAGCGCCGAGTCGGCCATGCGAACCGCCCAGGAATTTGTGGTGGGGATGACCTGAGAGGAGACTTGTGACATACTCAAACCTGTAGCTGAAATTCTGGCAAATATTCCCGGCTGGCCTGGAGCAGCTCGCAGAACATGTCCCAGGCCGTATCGATCGGCAGGGAATTGGTCGGGTCGGTAAGAAAGGCCTGGAAGGCCAGGTGATGGTCCCCACTCAGGGCGGCTTCGACGATCGTTTCCTGGTTGGCGACGTGCTGCGCCACCAGCGGGGCCAGTCCGGCTGGCAGAGCGCCGGCGTTCAAGGGATAGATACCATCACTGCGAAAGAGGGCGTTGGTCTCGACCACGGCCTCCAGGGGCAGGTTGGCTATCTGGCCCCGGTTGCTCAAATTGACGTTGGTGACCAGCTCGCCCAGTCCCAACAGGGCTTTGATCATGCCCACCCCTTCCTCACCGCTGCTGCGCAGCTCGAAAGGAGCGTCTCCGGACATGAGGGTGCGGGTGTGCTGTGGGGCCGCATCCCGCCGTTGGATGCGCCAGCTGACCGGGGTACGGATGATCCCCCAGCGGAATAACGTCTCCGGCGATTGGATGAAGCCGGGTAAGAATTCCACCAGGTGCCGGTCACCGGCGGCGGCTAGAATGCCAAACCGTTGGAACAATGCAAATTTGACCTGGTCGGCGCTGAAGAACCAGTTTTGCCAGCTTTCGACTTCCTGGCGTGAATAAGTGCGGATGATGCCGGGTTGTTGCAGGTGTTGGCGGAGCATGGCCAGCAGGTCGTGCCCCTGATACGTGGCCTGGTCGATCCAGGTAAAGTGGTTGATGCCCAGGACGTTGACCTGGATTTCGGCGCGCCGGGGCGGGTCCTCCAGTCCCAGGTTGCGGGCGACCAGGCCGGCCAGCATGCGCTGGGTGGCAAACACCTCGTGGCAGCAGCCGAAGACCTTGAGCCCCGGGACGGCCCGGGTCAGGGCTCGGGTGCAGATGGACATGGGATTGGTGAAATTGATCACCCAGGCGTGTGGGCAGTGGGTGGCAATCTCCTGGGCGATGCCGGCGTAGATGGTGGTTGCCCGCAGGCCGCGCGCCAGGCCGGGCGCTCCACTGGTATCGCCGACGGGGAAATACAGGCCGTAACGTTCGGCGATGGCCACATCGGCGGCCATCAATTCCAGCGGGCCGGGTTGGATGGAAAGGATGACGAAATCGGCGCCCTGCAGGGCCTCGGAGAGGGTGGTCACGGCCCGGTACTGCCAGTGCGAGACCACCCCCGG
>JAAZNB010000131.1 GCA_012798515.1 Chloroflexota bacterium | reverse complement strand
TTTACTGGTCAAGCCAGGTCTTACCGGTTGGGCCCAGGTGAATTATGGCTATGCATCCACGGTAGAGGAAACAGGTATCAAATTGGAATACGATCTTTTCTATATCAAACACCGCAACCTGGCCCTGGATTTCAACATTCTCCTGCGCACTGTTGGGACCGTGGTTGGACTGCGAGGACAATAGGATGAAAGTTAAACCGACCATTCGCAATCGCTATATCTTACTGGGTGATCTGGTTCTCATCCTGGTGTCGGTGTTGGGCAGCTACGTGCTGCGATTGGAACTGGGCGCCCCGTTTATGCAGTACCTGCCCTCGGCTTTCTGGATGATGGGGATATCCCTGTTGATCAAGCCCTGGGTGTACCATTTTTTCGGGTTGTATCGCCGGCTGTGGCTGTATGCCAGCATTCACGAAATTAAATTAATCGTCGCTGCCGTGTCCACGGCCTCCATCCTGGTTTCGTTGGCTATCGTGGGCCTCTTCACCCTGGGAGCATTCACCGGCTTCCCTCGCTCGGTGTTGATAATCGATTGGCTGCTCTCGATCTTGACCGTGGGCGGGTTGCGTTTCTCGTTGCGCTTGCTGGCAGAGAACCGGGTCTTGACCTCGGCGGCTGAGCATCACAGCGGGCATGCCCGCCGCATCCTGGTGATCGGCGCCGGCGATGCCGGGGCGATGGTGGTCCGCGAATTGCAGAAGAACCCGCAGATCAATATGCTGCCCATTGGCTTTCTGGACGATAACCCTTCCAAGCAGCGTCACCAGATTCATAACGTGCCTGTGTTAGGGACCATCTCCGACCTGGACCGCATCCTGGACACGTTCCGGGTTAATGAAGTCGTCATTGCCATCCCCAGCGCGCCCGGGCGTGTGGTGCGCCTGGTGGCGGACGTGGCGCGTTTGAAAGGTGTGCCTTTCCGCACCATGCCGGGGATCTACGAACTGCTGGGGGGAAAAGTCAGCGTCAGCCGCCTGCGGGAGGTCGAGATTGCCGACCTGCTGCGGCGTGAGCCGGCGCGAATCCTGGACGAACGCGTGGGCGCTATCTTGAACGGGCGCACGGTCCTGGTAACCGGCGCCGGCGGCTCGATCGGGCGTGAATTATGCCGCCAGATCGGGCGTTGGGGGCCTTCAGAACTGATCCTGCTGGGGCATGGGGAAAATAGTATCTTCGAGACGACCCTGGAGTTGAAAGACAGCTTCCCTTCCCTGGTCATCCGCCCGGTCATCGCGGACGTGCGCGACCTGGGGCGCCTCGAAATCATCTTCTCGCGTTACCGGCCGGACGTCGTGTTTCACGCCGCGGCGCACAAACACGTGCCCATGATGGAAGTCAACGTGGAAGAAGCCATCACCAATAACGTGTTGGGGACCTTCAACGTGGTGCAGACGGCCCTGGCGTATGGTGTGGAACGCCTGGTTATGATCTCGTCGGATAAAGCCATCCGCCCGGTCAATGTGATGGGCGCTACCAAGCGCATTGCTGAGCAGATCGTCCTGGATGCGGCAGCCCGCTCTGGCCGGGCCTTCGCCGTGGTCCGGTTTGGCAACGTCCTGGGCAGCCGGGGCAGCGTGGTACCTTTGTTCAAGCGCCAGATTGCCCGCGGCGGGCCGGTTACCGTGACCCATCCGGACATGAAACGTTACTTTATGACCATCCCCGAAGCAGTTTACCTGGTTTTGAGCGCAGCCAGCATGGGCGAGGGCGGCGAGACCTTTGTGCTGAACATGGGCGAACAGGTGCGCATCCTGGACCTGGCCGAGGACTTGATCCGCCTTTCCGGGCTGGAGCCCGGCCGGGACATCGAGATTGTGTTTTCTGGAATCCGCCCGGGTGAAAAATTGAGCGAAGACCTGTGGGATGAAGGCTACCTGTTCACTCCCACCCTGCACCCTGAAATCTTCCGCCTGGAAGGGCAGGAAAATATGCACGGCGCGGCTCTCAAGACCGCTGTGGATGAGCTGGTTCATCTGGCACGCGAGGGCGACCCTCCGGCAGTGATCGAGCTCCTGGACCACTTTATCCCGGATGCCGCCATTCGAAGCACACCGCCTGCAGAAATGACGTCGATCGATTAATGTCTCTGTTATCCGCCATCCAATGGGATACTTTTTTATCTCAGCACCCCGAAGCGCATTTATTACAGACCCCGGCCTGGGGGGCACTGAAGGCAGCGCACGGTTGGGAGCCTTACTACGTGCAGGCACAGGCTGCCGGCGCGCAGGTGTTATTCCGTAAACTACCGCTTGGTTTTCACATCGCTTACATTCCCAAGGGTCCGGTGGGGCAGGAATGGAACTCCTTGTGGCCAGAAGTAGACCGGCTTTGCCGGCAAAAACGGGCTGTTTTCTTGAAAGTAGAGCCGGATCAGTTCGAGCCCGCTCCACAATGGATGTCAGCCGGATTGCGCGGTTTTTTGCCCGGCCAGAAGCCGATCCAACCCCGGCGCAGTGTGGTCATCGATCTTTCGGGGCCGCCAGAGGCCTGGCTGGAACGGATGAAGCAGAAAACGCGGTACAACATCCGCCTGGCCGAACGCAAGGGCATCCAGATCCAGCCATCTGCCGACATCGAAACGTATCAAAGACTGGCCGCAGTGACCGGGCAGCGAGATGGGTTTGGGGTGCACAACCTGGCCTATCACCGCCGTGCTTACGAGTTGTATGCCTGCCGTGGGGAAAGTGTCCTGCTGGTGGCCAGCTACCAAGAACGGTCGCTGGCGGCGGTGATGGTCTTCCGCCACGGGAGCCGAGCCTGGTATTTGTATGGCGCATCGAACGACATGGAACGTAACCGTATGCCTACCTATTTGCTACAGTGGGAGGCCATGCGTTGGGCGGCGCAGCAGGGTTGTACCAGCTACGATTTATGGGGAATCCCTGATGCAGAAGAAGACCAGCTGGAGCAGTCCTTTTCGGGACGTTCAGATGGCCTGTGGGGGGTATACCGGTTTAAACGTGGCTTTGGTGGGACGGTTGTACGCTCGGTAGGGGCCTGGGACCGTGTCTACCAACCGGCTCTCTACCGTCTGTATCATCTGTGGGAATCCAAAAGATCTTCAAGGGAAGACTAAATGCCGCACTATTGTTTTCGCTGTGGAACCATGTTGCAGCAGGTTGAGCTGGATGGTCGCGAACGCGAACAATGCCCGATCTGTGGGTGGGTGTATTATGCCCAATTGAAAATAGGGGCAGCCGGGCGGATCGTCCGGGATGGGCAACTTCTTCTCGTCCAGCGCGCCATCGCCCCCTGGAAGGGATGCTGGTATTTGCCGGCGGGATACGTGGAAGTAGACGAATCTCCGGACCAGGCCGCAGAACGGGAGACCTACGAAGAAACAGGCCTGCGGGTGCATTCCACCGGGCTGGCCGGTCTATATTTTTTCGACGATGACCCGCGGGGCAATGGTCTCCTGGTGGTATACGACTGTGAGGTGACCGGCGGTGAAATTTGCTCGACGCCGGAAGCGATGAGGATTGGCTATTTCCGGGCCGACCATCTACCTGAACCATTAGCCGGCGCCGCCCACGAGCGAGCCATCCATGATTGGGTGGCGGGGCGCCAGGTGGTGGGGGGCTGACGCGCATGCCAGAGGCCAGCCAGTGGAACCAGACGGTATTGCAGTACCCGGGTTCCCACATCCTCCAGACCTGGCAGTGGGGGCAGGTAAAACAGGATTACGGGTGGGACGTCCTGCCTCAGGTGTACCGGGACGATAACGGCGAACAAAACTCGGCCGGCCTGGTTCTACGCCGTACCCAGCGACTGGGCCCTTTGCCCATCCAGGCCCGGGTATTATACGTGCCACGCGGGCCGTTGGTGCAGTGGGAAGACCGGGATTGCCGCCTGGCGGCGCTGCAAAACTTGCAGCAGCTCGCCCGCGAACAAAACGCCATTTTTATCAAGATCGATCCGGAAGTCATTGTTGCCACCGGTATTCCCGGGGATGAAAATGAGCTCTACAATGCAACCGGGGAGCAGGTTGTCCAGGATCTACGCCAATTGGGGTGGCGATTTTCACCGGACCAGATTCAGTTTCGCAACACGGTGTGGTTAAGCCTGGAAGGCAGCCAGGAGGACTGGCTGGGCCGTATGAAGCAAAAAACCCGCTACAACCTGCGCCTGGCCAGGCGTAAGGGCGTGCAGGTACGGACCGGCAGCGAGGATGACCTGGCCCTACTTTATAGAATGTACGCCGAGACATCTCTCCGGGACGGTTTTGTAATCCGCCCGGAAGACTATTATTTAGACGTCTGGCGTACTTTTATGCACGCCGGACTGGCCGAGCCGCTGATTGCTGAGGTAGAAGGCGAAGCAGTGGCCGGGTTGGTGTTGTTTCATTTTGGGCAAAAGGCCTGGTATCTGTATGGTATGTCGCGCCCGGTTCACCGGGAACGGATGCCTAATTACCTGTTGCAATGGACGGCGATGGAGCGTGCACGCCAGTATGGCTGCACCTGCTATGATCTATGGGGGGCGCCGGACGAATTCAACGAGAACGATTCGATGTGGAACGTTTACCGGTTCAAGGAAGGTCTGGGCGGCAGCGTAGCACAGACGATCGGGGCCTGGGATTATCCGGCCAACCCTGGAATGTATACTCTGTATACTCGTTTGTTGCCTAAAATACTCAATTGGATGCGCCGCAGAGGCGTACAACGTACACGCAGTGAGGCGGGTTTATGATCCCCAGGATTCGCATCGCAACGCTCCCAACACCGATTGAACCCCTGTCGCGCCTCAGCGCAGCATTGGGCGGGCCGAGTTTATGGATCAAAAGAGACGACCTGACCGGCCTGGCCATGGGCGGTAACAAAGTCCGCAAACTGGAATACCTGATCGCCGAGGCCATGGCGCACGGGGCGCAGACCCTGATCACCCTGGGTGCGGCCCAATCCAACCACTGCCGCCAGACGGCGGCCCTGGCCGCCCGCTTTGGCCTGGACTGTATCCTGGTCCTCTCCGGAGAGCCCGACACCGTTCCGGAAGGCAATCTCCTCCTGGATCGATTATTTGGGGCAGAGGTGGTTTGGACGAAGCGAGAAGCGCGTGAGACGGTCTTCCAGGAAGTTTTCGAAACGGCCTGGCAAACCGGCCGGCGACCCTACCAGATTCCTCTGGGAGCATCCACGCCGTTGGGCGTCCTGGGCTACGTGACAGCCTTCCGGGAATTGGAGCAGCAGGCGTTTGAAGCTGATTGGATGGTCACCGCATCCTCCTCGGGTGGAACACAGGCCGGTTTGATCCTTGAGGCGCGTCGTTCAGGGTGGAAAGGCCATGTCTTGGGGATCTCTATTGATCATCCCCGGCGCGAATTGCAGGAAAAGGTGGCCGGGCTGGCCGAGAAGGCGTCTGATTTGCTCGGTGAGCAGTTGTTGTTCTCGTCTGTGGATATCGAGGTGAACGACGGGTACCTGGGCAAAGGCTACGGCGTGATGAACGATGCCGACGCGGAAGCCATCCGTCTGTTTGCCAGATATGAAGGCATTTTGCTCGATCCGGTGTATACGGGCCGGGCGGCGGCCGGGATGATTGACCTGATCCGGCGGGGAAGCGTGTTCAAAGCCGGGGAGAAAGTCCTGTTCTGGCACACCGGCGGGACCCCGGCCTTGTTTGCGCCTCCATATAGCCAGCAGTTTAACCAGCGTTGATCAAAGCGACGGCCGGCAGGCCGGTTGGTAGTCCTCGCCGTCCGCCTGGGTAAGGCGGGTGAGGCTGCCGCCGTTCATGGTCATGCGATAGAGGTCGACGTCCCCATTTTCGGTATGCTCAAAAATAATCCACTGGTTGTCCGGCGACAGGCAGGGGTTCCCAATCGGCCGTAGAGGTGAAATTTGAACTTCAGGTGCGGCCGGGTCGTTCGTCCGGCGGGCGGTCAACCAGGGCAGGTTTGACCCGCTGACGAAGACGATTACGTCGCCGTTTTTCGACCAGCGTGGCATGAAAGCCGCCCCGGAATCCAGGACAGAAAATTCGCGCGGTGAGCTGCCATCTGCTCGCATGGTCCAGATTTGAGAGAGCCCCAGGCGGGTGCTCTCGAAGGCAATCCACTGGCCGTCTGTCGACCAGTCGGGTTTGCGGTCGTTACTGGATTGAGACGAAAGGCGAGCGGTGGTCTGATCCTCCAGGTTGTAGACATAGATGTGGGGGATGCCATCCCGTAGCGAAGTAAAGGCAATGTGATTTCCATCCGGTGACCAATCGGGGTCGAAGTCGCCCCCCGGCACGGTGACCAGGGGCATCAGACCAGTCCCATCGGGCCGGATGAAAAACAGGCTGGCGCCTTTGTACACGTCCTGGCGTTTGGGACAGGGGGAGATGAACACCAGCTGGGTCCCGTCCGGGGACCAATCGGGCTGGCAGGCGCCGTCGGCCAGATGGGTTACTTGTACCGGATCCTTCCCGGGGCCTTCCAGAATCCAGATCTGCGGCGTACCGCTGCGCTCGGAGGCGAAAGCGATCGCTCCATCTTTCCCGTCGCCTACTTCGACCGCGGGTGCCGCCGTGCTTTCCGGCGCGGTGGCCGTGGGCCGGCCGGCCCGGGTAGGAAGGGATTCTGGGGATGCAGCCTCCACGGGGCGCAAGGGTAGGGTGGGCGCCGGGGTGGCCAGGTCGGGCGTGGGTTGGACGTCCTCCTGGGTGGGGTGGATCTCCTCTGGCTGCACGGCTGCGACCGTACTGCCAGACTGGATGGCGACCGCAGACGGGGGACGCTGTGAATTCCACCACCAGAAAAAGCCAGCCAGGATGAGCAGGGCTACGAGAAATAGCCCCAATTGGAGTACTTTCGAGACGATCTGGCCGTCCGGGGCAGACTGGGAAGTATCCGGACCCTTTGCCGCCGGCCAGGTGGGGCCGGTGGAGTTCTCTGTAGAGAGCATCCTGGTCCGGCCGGCGCTTTCCGCCGGGGCAGTCGCCGCCTGGCCCGGAGCGGCGGCCTGGAACAGCGCCTGTTTGAACTCGGCGGCGCTTTGATATCTGGCGGGGATGTCGATCTGCATGGCTTTTTCGATCACCCCAGCCAGGGCAGGGGAGACCCTGGAATTGAGACTGCGCAATGGGGTGAGCTCGGACCTGTGCATGGCGCGTGCCAGGGCTTCTTCAGGGATGTGAGCGCTGAGCACGGCGTACAGGGTTGCCCCGAGGGAATAGATGTCCGAACGCGGGTCGGTACGCTCGCCGTATTGTTCGGGGGAAGTAAAGCCCGGGGTGATGGCCTGGGCCCCTGTGGCGGTGGTCACACCGGCCTGCTCGGCCTTGGCCAATCCGAAATCGACCAGAAAGACCTCCCCATCCGGGGTGAGCTTGATGTTCCCCGGTTTGATGTCACGGTGTACGATGGGGGTGGATTGGCTGTGCAGATAGATCAGGGCATCGCATACGGCTGCACCGATGGCCATGGCTTGCGTCTCGGGGATGGGCCCGTTTTGTTCCACCATTTCGCGCAGATCCAGGCCCTCGATGTAATCCATGACCAGGTACTGATCCTGTCCTTCCAGGACGAAGTGATCGGTTACCCGGGGAAGGTTGGGGTGGCGCAGGGCAGCCAGGATGGTGGCCTCGCGGTGGAACTGGCGCGCCGAGGCGTCTCCGATAGACAGGTTTTCCTTCACGGCCACGCGCACGCCCAGGTTGACGTCCGAGGCCAGGTAAACGGCCCCCATACCCCCACGGGCCAGGATCTTTTCAATGTGATAACGATTGTGGAGCAGGTCCCCGACGTTTAAAGGCATGCAGTGACTTTCCGGTAATAAAAAGGGTATTAAGGCGTGCCCGGCCGCCAGCTGGGATCGAAATCGAGGCCGGGGTCGGCTGTCAGGCGCAGGACTTCGCGCCCGTCGATGGTCATGCGATAGATGTCGTGATTCTTACCATCTGGCCAGCTCTCGAAGACCAACCACTGGATATCCGGCGATAGGCTGGGCTCAGCGACCGGTCCGGGGTCAGTTTGTCCAACGGGAGGGATGCGGGCCTCGATGCCCGTTCCACGGTCCTGGTAACTCATCCTCAGCAGCCAGGGGATGATCGGCGAGAGTTGGCTGCGGGAGTAGATGATGAATTCGCCATCATAGGACCACTGTGGCCACAGGTCATTGACGTTTCCGCTGGGACTGAACTGGAATTGGGTCTGCCCCATATCTGACATAATCCAGATGTGGTTAAAGGGCATTTCGCGGACGAAGGCCAGCTGCTTGCCACTGGGGTTCCAGGTGGGTTGCATATCGGCGTAACGCGTATCGGACAACTCTTGAAGGGTCGAATCCAGGAAGTTGTATACGTAGATGTGCGGCCTGCCGCTACGAATGGATGTAAAGGCGATACGGTTACCGTCCGGGGACCAGGCCGGATCAAAATCGCCTGCCAGAGATACCGGCAGGGCGACGGCATTGCTGCCGTCAGCGTTCATGATATAGATCATTGAATCTTCGTAGGTAAGCGAATGGGCCTCACAGGGCGAAATCACGGCCAGCTTCCGCCCATCTGGCGACCAATTGGCCTGACAGGCGCCCTCGGGCATGTTGGAGAGCTGGCGCTGCTGGCTGCCATCTGAGTTCATCCGCCAGATTTGCAGACTGCCGGTGCGATCTGAAGTAAACGATATCTCACCAAAACTGCTGCCCAACGGCGTGGGGACGATTTCTGGCGTCTGGGTCGGGCTGCCTGGCAAGGTAGGCGTAAAAATGCTGCGTGGTGTGGATGGGCTGTCTGTACTGGGGACGACGCCCGGTAGTTCGGTCTCGTTAACTGGCTGCTCTCCGGAAGCGCCGGCGGTGACGGTAAGCGTTGGGGTGGCATTCATCCCGGCAAACACGATGGGCAGGTTAAAGTCATTGCCCACCAGGAAACTGCCGACCACAAATACAGCGGCTGCACCGGCCAGCCACAGCAACATCTGTACGTAGGCAGGCTTGCGCATCGGCCGGCTGCGCGGACGGGAGATTTCGGCATCGTGGGCGACTTCCTGGTCCTCTTCCTGGTCAGTTTGGGCCTCGGATTCTTCCACCGGGGGTGGAGGGACCAGCAGACGGTTCTGGATGATGTGGGTCAGCTCGCCGGCTTCGATAAGGGCGTTCTTCATCTCTTCGGCGGTCTGGAAACGGTCGTCGGGTTCGATCTGGAGGGATTTTTCCAGTGTGGCAGCCAGGCTGCGGCGGATTTTGGGTTGCAGGGTGCGAATTGGGGTGAGCTGAGCTTTCCCTGTGGCGCGGGCCAGGGCATCTTCAGGGATCACACCGGTGAGGGCGGCGTACAGCGTGGCGCCCAGGGAATAGATATCGGTCCTGGCGTCGGTGCGGGCCGTGCCGTACTGCTCTGGAGGAGAATATCCGGGGGTCATGGCCCGTGCGCCGGTGGTGGTAGCCTGGCTGCCCAACATGAGCTTGGCGAGGCCAAAATCGACCAGCATGACCTCCCCATCCGGGGTGATTTTGATGTTACCTGGCTTGATATCGCGATGGACTACCGGGGGCCGGCGTGAATGCAGGTGGGCCAGTGCGTCGCAGATGGCGATGCCGATCAGGACAGCTTCTTTTTCGGGCAGGGTGCCAAGGCGTTCGATGCGCTGGCGCAGGTCCTCGCCCTCGATGTAGTCCATAATCAGGTATTGGCCCTGGCCCTCGATGGCGCAGTAATCGATCACGCGGGGCAAATTGGTATGGCGTAAGCTGGCCAGGATGCGCGCTTCGCGTTGGAATTGGCGGGCGTATTCGTCGCTCAGGAAGAGATTCTCTTTGACGGCGACCGTGATCCCCAGCACCTCGTCCTCAGCACAGTAAACAGCACCCATTCCTCCTTGTCCGAGGATTGAGACAATTCGGAAGCGGTTATTTAGCAGTGTGCCGGGACTCAACGCCATTGTTTTTCTTCCGGGAAGGTACTGTTATTGATTTTACCCAATCCATTGGTATTACGCAACGAAATTCATCGGAATGGTTGAATGTGCTATAATGTGCCAGACAAACACAGTTGAACGACTGATAACTCCATGAATTTAGACATCCACACCGCTGTACAGACTGCATTGCTTTTGTCCGTCCTGGGCACGCTCCTGTGTGCCTGGATTGGCGTGAGAACGATACAGGCCGGGCAGAAGCTCATGTATTTCCGCAAACGCCGTGAATTGATGGTGCGTGGATGGCGTTTGATCTTTACCTCGGTAGTCCTGGTCGCGGCCAGCTTTTTCATGTTTCGCTACGCTGAACCGACTGTATATCGTTTCTACGTGCCGTCTTCTACCGTCACGCTCACTCCAACCGTGACCCAGACGGGCACCATCACCATGACGCCAACCATCTCGGCGACGCCCACGGAAACTGAAATCCCGCTGATCAGCCCAACGCCGCAGCTTCCGCCGGAGGTTTTGGCCCAATTCACTTCGGAAGTGACGCCCAATGCCGATTCAGCCTTCAGTTCGGTGGTCATGGCTAAGGAGATCGATGACGATTTCCAGCCGGTCGAACCGGCGAGCGAGTACAACAACCCGGTGGGGAAATTGTACGGTGCATTCAGCTATGACCAGATGGCCAGCGGAGCGCAGTGGACGGCGATGTGGATCCGCATGGAAGATCAGCGGATCCTGTGTCTCGAAACCATCCCCTGGGACGGGAGCACGGGCGGTTATGGGTACACCGAATGTGAACCCTCCTCTGATGATTGGTTGCCCGGAACGTACCAGGTGCAGATCTACGTTGGTGAGACCTGGAAGGCGTTCGGTGAATTTACCGTAGTGGGCGAACCGCCGACCCCGACCAGTTCGCCTTCACCAACACGTACCCTCACCAGCACGCCGGCTCCCACCAACACACGCACACCTGCACCGACCGCCACTGCCAGCGTCACCCCTGGTCCGACCATACCACCTACTGCAACCCAAACGCGTACACCCACCAGAACCGCAACGATTACGTTGACGCCTACGATTACCCGGACGCCACCGCCGACCTCGACGCGATGGCCGACGCGGACGCCGCGTATGACGGATACACGGTGGCCGAGCCAGACACCGGTGTTGCCTTAATCGATTGTCAAAGATCATTTTTTAGGAGCAGCAAAGCTGCTCCTAATTTTTTTAGCGTTAAGAACACCTGTGCTTATACCCGTAACCGCTCGAAATTATACAAATTGTATCCATTAACGCTTAAACTGGTCCCTTACGGATATACTATAGCATAAAACCACCTTGTGGCTCCTTTATTATCCTTAACAAGAATGTTAGGTGGCATGCAGGCTGTGTCCGGTGAGTGCGTGAAACGGCCCGGGCTAATTCGAGTATAATTCTTTAGAATTATCTTTTGGCAGGGTTGAATGGCAAACACAAACGCAAATATCCTCCGCCGCCTTATACCAGGGCTTATTCTGGGTTTCGTCGTCTTATTGGTTTTGTCTTTGATTGGAGATCTACGCCAGGTCGGACAACAGATAATCGATTTTAACTGGGCGTTTTATCCTCTGGCATTACTTTTTACCCTGTTTAATTATGCCCTCCGCTTTTTGAAATGGCATTATTACATCAAACAACTGGGGGTAAAAGATATCACCTGGCAGCACAGCCTGCGCCTGTTCGTGGCCGGTTTTCCCCTGGCGGTCACGCCGGGAAAAGTCGGGGAAGTACTCAAAGCCGTGTGGCTCAATCAGGCCAGCGGTTTGCCCGTGGGGCGTGGAGTCTCGGTCGTGGTGGCCGAGCGCATCAGCGATGGCCTGGCCGTCCTGTTGTTATCTACGCTGGGTGTGGTAGCCTACCCGCGCTACTGGCCGGCGTTTGTCATCGTGCTGGTTGGCCTGCTGGGGGTAATTATCGTGTCCCAGATTCGTCCAGTGGCCATGTGGGCCCTGGATTTTGGAGAGAGGCTACCGCTGGTCAATCGCTTCGTACACAGCATCCGTGAGTTCTATGAGGGCAGTTTTGCGCTTTTCAAACCGGGTGCTACGGCATTGGCTGTCGGATTGGGTATGATTTCCTGGCTGGGGGAAGGCATCGGTTTTTATTGTATTTTGTTGGGGTTGGGTATGACGCCTGACCTGCGCTTATTTGGAATGGCCGTCTTCGTGTTGTCGTTTTCGACGGTCGTGGGCGCCGTATCGGCCCTACCGGGCGGATTGGGGGCCGCTGAAGCATCCATTGCAGGTATGCTGGCCCTGGTTGTGGGGATGGACGCCAGTATGGCCACTACCGCAACCCTGCTCATCCGCCTGGCGACGCTGTGGTTTGGCGTAGGCTTAGGGCTATTTGTATGGAGTATCTCGAAAGAGATGTTGGGGTTGAGAGTCAATGATGAATCAATGGTTGAGGGTTGAATTTCATTGTCATTCTTTATATTCTCCGGACAGTTTAAACAGCCTGGAGGGGATGATCGAGACGGCTCACAAGAAAGGCATCGATCGCCTGATCATAACCGACCATAATACCATCGCCGGTGCAGTCCGGGCCCACGAGATGGACCCGGAGCTGATCATCGTGGGCGAAGAGATTATGACGCAAAAAGGGGAACTGCTGGCCGCCTTCGTCAAGGAAGAGGTCCCGGCCGGCCTGGAACCGGAGGAGGCGCTTCGCCGGCTGCGTGAACAGGATGCGTTTATCAGTGTGTCGCACCCTTTCGATCATTCACGCGCTGGTTGGGCGGTGGCAGATCTGGAAGCCATTCTACCTTACGTGGATGCTATCGAGGTGTTCAACGCACGTTGTTGGCATCCATCTTTAAATGAACAGGCCATGATTTTTGCCGGGCAACACAACCTGAGCGGTACGGTGGGCTCTGACGCCCACATGCTTTTCGAGCTTGGTAAGGCTAACTTGCTGCTCCCGCCCTTCATGAACGCAAGAGAATTGGCGGCTGTCATCCGAGATGGGCAGCCAGAAACGTCCATGTCGCAGTTCTGGGTCCATTTTGGCTCCACGTATGCCAAGCTATATAAATCTGTCTTTCGCAGTAGTTCAGTGTGATGGAACGATGGTTTTTTTTACCGTTTCGGTATTTTGTAAAGGAGTTTTCCACCCCGGCGCCGCAGTCTGTTGAGGACTGCGCGCAGGGGGGCATAAAGGCCCATTCATCATCACTGACATCCCTCAGGTGGGCTTATCGTTCCATGCTGAGGGTCTATCGTGCCCGGCTCAAGGTTCATAACACGCTCTAGACGATCTGCGCAAGGCGCGCCTGTCGGCCTGGAGCCAGCACCAATGGCTGGCGGCTGTACGTTTACCCTGAAGAACGCCGGCAATCCTCTTGACGGATGCAGGGCTTGAGTTACAATTAGGGAACATTCCCCGAAATATAGGTTATTTTTCGTTCGAATCGGGTATAAGTTTTTGGGGCGGTGGCGGAATTGGCAGACGCAGTGGACTTAAAATCCACCGGCCGTGAGGTCTTGAGGGTTCAAGTCCCTCCCGCCCCACTATTTAGGGGAAGCCCTGATAGATAAGCACACATAAACAGCGCCGGGCATACATTGCCTGGCGCTTTGTGTTATCACCGATTTAATTTTCCGTATTTTTACTGCAACTTTTCAAAAAACGGGGGTTCGAGCTGCATCTTTCTATCCAAAGCAAAGTTTTATCTTGATTTTATGTACTAAACGGGAAGAATTGTTAGAATAGAAAAGTATTAAGCCGTACTTAAAATTTATTGTTACTCCGGTTTGATTTTGGTATTTATTGAGTATATTGGGCGAGATGGGATCTAAGAGCAGTTGCCAATCCGTATATCTAGGCATACCGGTAAACAGGTCAACCCATCGTTGGAGGAATGATTGAACGTCTCTACGACGATGGTAAAGCCCAGGCTGTAAAACAAATCGAGAAAATACTCCAGGGTATACACCCCACCTGGCGATTCAAAAAGCCGGTCCTTTTTATCTGATCAGGAGAAAAATAGCGAGGTATTTATTGTTGAGCTCGATCTTCCCACCCACAGATAATATAAAGGTGTGTCCGCAGTTTTTGATCTCTGCTTGCCAAACATGGGCCGGTTGATTGCTTGCGCTGGATGGCAGGAAAGCGATATGACAATAGCGCCCCAGACTCGTGATGGCTGTACCAGTAAGGATGACAATTACGTAGATTTTGCGCGCCTGGGCCGGCAGCTTAAGCGTATCAAAGACCTTTATCTGCATCTGGGGAGTGACCCGAGCCAGAACATTCGCTCTCTGGTCGAAGTGGGAAAGGAATTGTTGGCTGCTGACTATGCGGCTTACTATACCCTCCAACACGATGGCTCGTACAGGCTTTTTTTTGCCTGTTTTCCCGATGCACGCGTAGGCGGGCAAGTTGCTCGACTCCCGCTGCAAGATTTGATGTGCACGGCCAGGGATGAATTATGCCTGGTCGATTTATTGCCCATGGAGTCTGGCCCGGTCGAAGGCCCTCGCATCCAGACCTATTTGGGGTACCCCGTACAAATTGAGTCTCGTCCGTTGGGCGTCATGGTGATGCTGTTTTGTCATACCCGGGTTCTATCGGGGGACGAGTACGAGGTAGCCCATAGTATTGCCCTGGCTGTAGGCATCAACGAAACCCGGCGCCAGATAGACGATGTTCTAAAGTCTGAGATGTTCGAACGCAGGAAAGCCCAGGATCTTCTGGCAAGTGAAAAAGATCTGTTGGAAATTACCCTGATGAACATTCGGGACGGGGTGCTGACCACCGACATGTGTGGTCGGGTGAACGTGTTCAACAAGAGCGCCGAGTTGATTACCGGGTATAGGCGCCAGGAAGCGGTTAACCGGAACGTCCACGATCTGTTGCAGATCTACGTGGATGATGAGAGTGAGTACTGCCTGGATCCGGTGACCTACTGGTTGAATGAGACGGATCGGCCCACCCCACCGCACCCTGCGGTTCTGATTACCAAAGATGGGCAGCGGAAACTGGTAACCGGGCGGTCTACGCCTTTGCAAAATTCACACAGTGAGTTGATCGGGTATGTGCTTGTGTTTGACGACGTTACCCGGCAGAAAATGATCGAAGCGCAGTTCATGCTTTCGCAGAAGATGGAATCCATCGGTTTGTTGGCGGCAGGCATTGCACATGAAATCAACACCCCCATGCAGTTTGTGGGCGACAATACCCAGTTCTTCCGGGATTCCTTCGGAGACCTGTTTGCCATCTTGGACCTGGTAGAGCAATTCTGCCAGACGTCCCAGACGGGCAGTCATTCGGCCGACGACCAGCGCCAGATGGAACTCATTTGCGAAAAGATGAAACACGTCGACCTGGGTTATCTACGCACAGAGATCCCAACGGCCATCGAGCAGACCCTGGACGGCATCGACCGAATTCGCAAGATTGTTCTGGCCATGCGCTCTTTTTCGCACCACGCCGTCCACGAAAAACGATTGACTGACATCAATCATTGTATCGAAAGCACGATCACGATTACGCGCAACGAGTGGAAATACAATGCCGACATCGAGACCCATCTCGAAGCGGGCCTCCCCATGGTAACGTGCGAAGCCGATTCTATCCAGCAGGCATTATTGAACATCATGATCAATGCATCGCAAGCCATTCAAACTGCAATCGAACAAGGGATCCGCACGCGTGGGAAAATATCGGTTTGTTCCTATTCCGATGCGAGTTGCGTTTATATCTCGATCCAGGATAGCGGGATTGGCATCCCCAAGAAGATCATTCACCGCATCTTCGATCCTTTTTTTACTACCAAAGGGGAATGCAAGGGCACGGGCCAGGGCCTGTCAATCGTACACAATATTATCGTCAACCGCCACCAGGGGAGAATTTTGGTAGACTCTACTCCCAACGAAGGATCGACGTTTATCATCCAGCTGCCCATCCAGAGTAACTGCGACTCGCCGCAGGGGGAGATATGAAACACAGCATCCTGTTTGTAGATGATGACCTCAATGTTATCCAGGGCTTGAAGCGCTCGTTGCGTTCCATGGCCGACGAATGGGACTGCCTGTATTGCCAATCCGCCGTAGACGCGCTGGATTTGTTAAAACATTATCGCTTCGATATCATCGTGACCGACCTGCGTATGCAGGGTATGGATGGAGCCAACCTGCTCGAACTGGTCAAAAAGAATTACCCTGAAGTCATCCGTCTGGTGCTGTCCGGGCAAACCAACGAAGATGTTTCCTTGCGTTCCACCGAGCTGGCGCACCAATTTATCGCCAAACCGTGTGATACGGCGGCGTTAAAGAATATCCTCCGGCGGGCGTGCCAGCAAAAGGATATGTTGTACAACGAGCATTTGGTGCGGGTCATTAATAGCATCGGTGACTTGCCCAGCCTGCCGGATAACTATGTACGGCTTGTGCGCGCGGTAGACTCGCCGGACACCAGTTTGAAATTGATCGGGGAGATCCTGGAACAAGACGTGGCCATGACGGCCAAGGTGTTGCAGCTGGTCAATTCGGCTTTTTTCTGTTTGCCAACCAACGTGACCAGCCCCCAACGCGCTGCCGCCATCCTGGGCATCAATACCTTGCGGGCGCTGGTGTTGACCGTAAAGGTGTTCTCCGTATTCACGCCGGAGCGCCAGGTGCCCGGTTTCTCGATGGAGCATTTGTGGAGCCACAGCTTGCAGGTAAGCAACCTGGCGAAAGATATTGCCCTCTTCGAAGGTGCAGATACTTACACGGTCGAAGAGGCGCGTACGGCCGGCCTGTTGCATGATTTTGGTAAGCTGGTCGAGGCACAGGTACAAGGATTTCACCAAAGCCTGTTTGCGATCACGCACGAGCAGCATCTTACGCCATTGGTAGCCGAATATGAGCTGCTCAAGGTCTCGCACGCCGAATTGGGCAGTTATTTACTGGGTATCTGGGGTTTGCCCACTTCCCTGGTGGAGGTGGTGGCGTACCACCATTATCCATCCCGGCGGTTGGGCGACCATCTCCTGGGGCTCATGGCAGTCCACGTGGCCAATGCACTGGTCACCGGCAAAGGGAACGGCCCTGAAACCGAACGTTTGTTAGACATGGAATACCTGCGCGCCCATCACATGGAGCACCACATTCCCGACTGGGAAAGGTTGGTGAATGGGCTGGATCTAAAAGAACGCGCTATGCAATTATTGTAACGTTTAGATTGGGAAGTATCCGGTAACCCAGGAGAGAGGGTGTATATGGCGAAGGACAGGGTATTGTTAGTGGACGATGATACCAACGTTCTGGCATCAATTCAACGCCATTTAAATCGGGATTTTGAGATCGTCACATTCGAACGCGGCCGCCAGGCATTGGGCGCCTTACGACAGGAGGAGCCCTTTGCGGTCCTGGTGAGCGATTATCGCATGCCGGACATGGATGGGCTGACGTTCTTGAAGGAAGCCAGGGAGATCGCCCCGAATACGGTGCGTATCCTGCTTACCGGTTATGCTGACGTGGATATGTCCGTCCAGGCAATTAACGAAGACAACGTCTTCCGGCTGTTGTTAAAGCCTTGCCCCAAAGAAATGCTGGTGAAAGCCCTGGAGGATGGCATCAACCAGTACCATTTGATGGTCAGTGAGCACGAGCTGTTGGACGAAACTCTGAACGGCAGCGTCAAAGTCTTTATTGACATTTTGTCGATGCTCAACCCGATCATCTTCAATCGTTCGGCCAACCTGCGCCAGATGGCGATCAAGGTCGCCAACCAGCTCAGTTTCGATCACGTGTGGGAAGTCGAACTGAGCGTCTTGCTGTCTCAAATCGGCTCCGTATCAATGCCCAAGGAAATTCTGGACAAACTGGAAAACGGTGAGTCCCTGTTACCTACCGAGCGCTCCATGTACCAGACCCAGGCCCGGGTAGGCTGTGACTTATTAGACAATATCCCTCGTTTGCACCTGGTGGCAGAGGGTATTTTTTACCAGTACAAGCTATACAATGGGGAAGGGTATCCTGCCAATGGGGTCAAACGGGATGCGATCCCCTGGATCGGCCGCCTGCTGAAAGTGTTGTTCGACTTCGACGAACTCAATCGCCAGTATAACAATCCCATGCTGGCCGTGGCCGAGATGCAAAAACAGACGACCTGGTACGACCCGCAAATCCTGACGGCCCTGCACATCGAACTGATCGGGATGAAGGTCAATAAACCGAAAAAGATGGTGGAGCGGTTTATCAAAGCCGAAGATATCCGTACCGGTATGATCATGGCCCGCGACGTGTTCGACCTCAAGCACCATACGCTGATTACGAAGGGGACAGAAGTCAGCAAGGTGATGGAGGCGCGGCTGCTCAACTATGCACGTTATAAGAATATCATTGAGCCCATCTTCATCCTGGTCCCGGAAGGTGAGTAGAGGGGATGCAGATATTCGGTATGTGGGGAAAATCCAGGTATCGATCGGGGCAGCTTCGCCGGTCCTTATAACGCTTTTTGCAGGGTTTGGATGGCCTGCTGGCATTCCTTGACCAGGCTGGCCTCGTCGACAACCAGGACTTTATGATCCTGCATCAAGACCTGTCCCCCTACGATGACGGTTTCGACATCACTGCCATGGGTACACAGGCTGAGGGCCGAATCCAGGTCGTACACGGGGGCGGCGCGTACGTGATCGACGCGCACCAGGATCAGGTCGGCGGGCTCTCCGACCCGGATGCCCGGCGTGGAAAGGGCCAATTCGAGGGCGGCCCGCGGGGTAGGCTGGGTCGGATCCAGGGTGCGCACGCGGGACAGCATCAAAGCCGTCTTGATCGTCTCCCACAGGTCCTGCGAGTCGTTGCTGGCGGACCCATCGGTCCCCAGGCGCAGGTTGGCGCCGGCCTGGATCAAATCGGTCAGGGGGGCCGTCCCTGAACCAAGGACTGCATTGCTGACCGGGCAGTGCACCACGCGAGCCCGGCTGTGCGCCAGCAGTTTGATCTCACTTTTGTTCACCCAGACGGCGTGGACGACGTGCGTATCCTCGCCGAGAACCCCGATCTCGTCCAGCCAGGTAACCGGCGGGACGCCATATTCGTCCAGGCTCATCTGGACTTCGTCGCGCGTCTCGGCCACGTGGATGTGGGTAAAAGAATGGTATTGCCGGCTGAGCTGGCGGGTTTTCAGGAGCGTATCAACTGAACAGCGCCAGGTGGCCAGCGGCCCGCTGGCCACCTGGATGCGACCATCGTTGGCGCCGTGCCAATGGTCGTATAGCCATTGCAGGTCATCCAGGATGGACTGTGGCGCTTCGGCGTTTGCGCCTTTGTCCACCCAGGCTCTGGCCAGGGATACCTTGAGCCCCACCTGGAGACAGGCGTCCAATACGGCCTGGTTGTGCTGAGGTGTGGCAGCGACTTTATGGTGGTTGACCACGTGGGTGTTGCCACAGCGCAGGTTCTCGACCAGGCCTAACAGGGCGGCCAGGTGGAGCAGCTCCGGGGTCATCAAGGCTTGAATGGGCCAGATGCGTTCTTTCAGCCAACGTATGAGCGGGCGTCCCCCGGCCAGGCCGCGCATGAACGTCTGTGAAAGGTGCGTGTGGGCATTCTCGAGCCCGGGCAGGATGGCCTGTCCGCTGGCATCGATCTTTTTATCCCACGCCAGGTCCGCCGGAGGTGATCCGGCGCTGACGAGGCTGATTTGTTGTCCATCGATCAGCACGTATCCGTGGGAGATCCAGCCCTGGGGGGTGCAGATGGCGCCGTTGTGAATCAACGTTCTGGTCATAGCTGGTTTTCCCGGATCACCTGGGCCAGGTGGGCATAGGGTTCTGCCAGGGCCTCATCGAAATGGCAGTATACCTCGAACAGCTGGCGATAGACGGCTACGTTTTGAGGGTCGGGATAGGTGATCTCAGGTTGGGCCAGCCAGCGGGTTTTGATATCCGAGAAGTTGTCCACGGAATGGGTGGCATAAGCGGTCAGGAAGGCAATGCCCAGGGCGCCGCAGCTGCCTGAATGATATTCAAGGGGAGAATCCAGGACGTCGGCCATAATCTGGCGCCACAAGCGGCAGCGAGCTCCCCCGGAGGTGACGACGACGCGTTGGATTTGGCTGCGGTAGACGTCGAAGCCCTGTTTGACATTGTAGGCAAAGGCTTCCAGGATGGCACGATAAAAATGTGCCGGCGAGTGGGCCGGGGTCCAGCCCAGGGTCGAACCGCGTAGAGTCGCGTTGGGCTGGGGGGTGCGTCGTCCCAACCAATGGGGCAGGACGATCAAGCCCTGCGCCCCGGCGGGGATCTTTTCGGCCTGCATTTCCAACAGGGTAAACTCGTTGTCGCCCAGGCGAGAGGCGATGCTGCGCTCGGCCTGGCCAAACTGGTCACTGAACCAGCGCACCAGGCGCCCGGCGGACAGCACATTGGATCCCCAGGTCACAGAGCCTTGTTGTGAATTGCTTTCGAAATGGGGACCCTGTGCCGATTCCACCAGGGGGCGGTTGGTGATGGTCAACAAGCCGGTGGTGCCAAAGGCGATCATGGCATCGCCGGGGTCGACGGCGCCGCAACCCACGATGGTGGGGAAAGTGTCGCCGCTACCGGCAATGACAGGAATGCCTTCCGGCAGCCCGATTGCTCGGGCTGCTTCGGAAGTGATCCGGCCTACAATCCCGGTGGCGGGACTCAGCTGCGGTAAGATATGGGCGGGTAGGCCCAGTTTTTCCATCAAACCGGTCTTCCAGGTTTTGTTTTGCGCGTCAAAGATACCGCCCATGATGCCAGCCGTATCGTAATCCATGGTGCAGTTACCTGTTAACCGGTAAACCACGTAATTATGGGCCGAGAGGAGCACGGTTGCACGGGCAAAGATCTCGGATTGGTGTCTTTGGATCCAGACCAGCTTGGGTACTACCGCTTCAGCACTGAGTTCCAGGCCGCCGCGCTGATTGACCCAGTCCAGTTCTTCGAGGGCGCGATTATCGGAGTAGAGTATCGCCGGACGCAGAGAACGCCCGGCTTCGTCCAGCAGCCCCAGGCAGGGGACCAGGCCGGATACGCCAATGGCAAACACTTCTGCGGCCTGGATGCCGGATCGAGTGAGGATCTGGCGTACTGCCTGAACGCTGGTGCCCCACCAGTCGCGTTCGATGTCCATTTCAACCCAGCCCGGGGCGGGGTGGCTGGGTCCCCGTTCGATGTCGACGCGCGCCAGCACCTCCCCGGTCGGGGTGACCAGGTTTGCTTTTACTGCCTGAGTACCGATATCCAACCCTAAGATCAGACCTGTAGACACATTGTCTCCTTCTATGCCCGGAATGAGGCGAGTTTAATGATCGAATGTCATCACGACCCGGTAAGTATCCGGGCTAATGGCGCGTTCAAAGCCACGTTGTACATCCGGGAAAGCAATCCGCTCAGAGATAAACGGGGATACGTCAATGATCTTTTCGGAGAGGATCTCGACTGCCTGGCGGAAGCTCTTTTTGGTGTGGGAGAAAGTGCCGGTGATGACGATTTCATTGTAATGGACGAAATTGGGGTCGATCTGGGCCGGGCCCTTGGGGTGGATCGAGCCGTACAGGCACAGCCAGCCGCCTTTGGACAGCAGGGGCATGGCTTGTTCGATGGCGGGCACGCCGCCGGCGGTGAAGAACACGGCATTGAAGTTCTTGCTGTGGGTGAAATCTTTGACAGATTGGGCGAAACCGTCTTCCAGGGGATTTGCGGCCTCATCGGCGCCGACTTCGAGGGCCTTCGCCCGCCGCGTCTCGTCCGGCTCGCTGACCATCACGCGCAGGCCGAAATGTTTGAGCAGCATGACATGGATCAGGCCCATGATGCCGGCACCCTGCACCATGACCCGGTCACCCATTTCCAGGTCGGGCATCGTCGCCGAGCGTACCACGCAGGCCACCGGTTCGGCCAGGGCTAATTCGCAGAAATCACGGCCGGGGGCAGCTTTATAAACCTGGTAGTCTTCCAGGAGGGCAAAATCGCTCAGCCCGCCAGGGCCCCAGGGCAGCCCGGGCAAGGCGCCGCCGTCGTCGTTTTCACAGAAATTGTCCATCCCGCGCCGGCAGGAATTACACGCTCCACAGCGGGTCATGATGGCCACCGAGACGGGGTCGCCCACCCGGGCATCGCATACAGCCTGTGACCCCAGGGCTACGACTTCCCCGGATACTTCATGACCGCCTCGGAAAGGATAATCCTGGGGCGATGAACCTTTATAGAAACGTTGTTCCCAGGTGCAAAGGGCGCAGGCGCGCACCTTGACCAGCACCTGGTGGGGGCCAACCTCGGGTAGTTCTACTTCACGGACCTCAAGCTGTTTGGGGCCGGTAAAAATGGTCGTTCTGGTTTTTACCATTGCTTTTTTCCCTCGACAAAAATAATATTACCGATTGTGCCTTGCTCAGAAGGTAAGGAAACTTTC
>JAAZNB010000130.1 GCA_012798515.1 Chloroflexota bacterium | reverse complement strand
TTTGCTGTCGTCTCACAGCCGTCTGCATGGCAGCAGCACCTACCGCGTGCCCTGGCTGTTCGACGAAGAGGCGGTGGACGTGCTGCGCTTCTTCACCCGCTTGAAATGCCGCCTGATGCCCACCATTTTCCAGGCCGCCTGTCAGGCGCACCAGACAGGCCTACCGGTAATGCGGGCCATGCTGTTGGAATTCCCGCAAGACCCCGGCTGCGATTACCTGGACCGGCAGTACATGCTGGGCGACAGCCTGCTGGTGGCCCCGGTATTCACGCCGGATGGCAGTGTCGATTATTACCTGCCGGCCGGGCGCTGGACGCGTTTCCTGAGCGGTGAGGTGCTCGAAGGCGGCCGTTGGCGGCGCGAGACCCACGATTACCTGAGCCTACCCCTCCTGGTGCGGCCGAATTCCTTGCTGGCGGTGGGAGCCGATGACCAGCGGCCGGACTATGATTATGCCCGCGGTGTTACCTTCCACGCCTTTGAGCTGGAAGAAGGCGCCGACCTCCGGGCTCAAGTGCCGGCCCTGGACGGGAGCCCGTCTCTGACGGTCCGGCTGCGCAAGGCAGATGGGGAGATCCGGGTCCAGGCCGAGGGCCAGGCACAGGATTGGCGCTTGCTGCTGCGGGGCGTGACGGCGGTCACGGCTGTGGAAGGCGGAAGCGTGCAATCAGAGCCTGGCGGCGTGCTGATCGTTGCTGATCCGGGCGCGGAGAGCCTGCACATCACCCTTTAAGGCGGGTTACCTGGGGCGTCTGGCTTGCGTTCTTCCGCCGGCAAAGATAGGGCTTGGGATAGCTGCTTTTTGACCGGCCGGGAAAGCGCGCTATGGGTTCTCTCAGGCGCTAGGGCACGCCCCGGCGCCTTGGGTATCGTCTGCGAGGCCCTTTCCCGCCCAAGAGCCCGGTGTGAGGAGCGATATTCGGCTGGTGTAAGGCGTACGGCTGCACGTGGCGGTCCTACCCAGTGGTTGATTTTCTGGCCGCAAGCCGGCAGGAGAACAATCCGGCGGGGGGAGCAAACTGGCGACCTGGACGAGGGGGAAAGGCAGGGCCCAGCGCATCGCCAGCCAGGCCTGGATGACGTTCAGCCTGAAATGACGGCAGGTGTGCAGCGTATAGAAGACGATCGGGCTGTAAAGGACTGGCAGGTAAAAATTCGGCCGCAGAACCCGTTGGGGGCTGCGGCTGGATCTTTATTCTCCGGTAAGCAACATGCCGAGGACGACCAGACCACCCCCGAGCCACTGTGGCAGGCCGGCGCTCTCGCCCAGCACCCATATGGAAAGAACCAGGGCGGTAAAAGGCATCATGCCGGAGAAAACAGCTGCGGTAGAGGCCGGGCAGCGCCGGATACCGGCATAAAAAAAGACGAAGGCCAGGGCGGTAACGAACAATCCATACCACACCAGGGCCAGCCACTCCCCGGTTCCCAGGGCGACCAGGGCCGGCAGGGGGGCCTCGCCCAGCCAGGCAGGCGGCAGGCATAAGCAGAAAGCCAGGGCCGCCACCATCCAGGTCTGAACATCCGGGGAGAGCGATTGCCCGGGGTCGGAGGCGCTGTTCAGGCTGCTGTAACGTGAGATGACGTTGAAGGAGGATTCACACAGGGCCGCGCACAGCACCAGCCCGTTGCCCCAGGCGTGTTGGCCGGACAAACCACTGCCTGGGGAAAACAGTCCCTGCAGACAGAGGATACCGGCCACGGTGCTGGCGATCCCCAGGGCGCGCCGGGGTCGCAGCGGTTCCCGCAAGGCGACGGCGGCCAGCAACGCCGTGAACGCCGGGGTGGCTCCGGTGAGGATGCCGGCCTCACCGGCGCTGGTGCGCAGCAATCCCTGGATGAGAAACATGCGAAAGAGAAAGATGCCACAGGCGGCCTGGAAGACCAGCGCCAGGGCCTGGCGGCGCGATAGGTTGTCCAGGGATGGGCCCAGCCGGCGCCATACCAGGGGCAGCATGCCTACCAGGGCGATTCCCAGGCTGGCGGCGGTGATGGTGAACGTGCCCAGGCTGGGCGTCAAAAGGCGGGCGGCAATGACCGAGGTGCCGGCCAGGCTAAACCCGCCCAGAAGATAGAGGTAACCCTTCCATTTTTCCATACCAGCAGCATAGCCCAAAGGCTGGTATGATTGAAGCACCAGTTTATAACCAGTTTGAGGGTACCAGTTGAGGTCCTATGTGGGACATTCCCATTTCTCGTCAGGGTGAAACGCCGCTGGCGCGCCAGATCTACACTGCGTTGCGCACGAGAATCCTGGCCGGACGCCTCCCACCGGGGGAGGCGTTGCCTTCCACCCGCGAGCTGGCTGTGCACCTGGGGGTCTCGCGCAATACAGTCAACGAAGCCTACGATATGCTGCTGGCGGAAGGGTTCATCCTCACCCGCCAGGGGGCGCCGACCCGGGTAGCCGAGGGAGTGCAATTGGAGCCGGCGCCTCCGCCACCGCAGACCCGGCCAGATCCGCCGGCGCCGGCATATGCAGCCGATTTCCGTACCGGGCTGCCCGACCTGGACAGCTTTCCCCGCCCGTTGTGGAATCGCCTGCTGCACCAGGCGGCGGCGGAACTGCCGGCCACACAGCTGGCTTACAGCGGACCACAGGGCCTACCCGGCTTGCGCCGGGCGATTGCCGCCTGGCTGGCGCGGAGCCGTGGGCTGGAGGTCGATCCGCAGGCGGTGTTTGTCACCGCCGGGGCGACCCACGCCTTACACGTCCTGGCCCAGCTGTTATGTGGCCAGGAACGGCCGCTGTGGATCGAGGATCCCTGCCACACGGGGATGCTGCGTGTGTTGCAGGCGCGCGGTTGCCCGGTGCAGCCTGTTCCGGTGGACGAGTATGGCCTACAGACGGCTGCGATTCCCGGGGAAGGCGCCGGGGCAGTCTACGTGACCCCATCGCACCAGTTCCCCCTGGGTGGTATTTTACCGGCTGGCCGCCGGGCTGCACTGGTGCGCCTGGCCCGCCAGCGCCAGACCTACATCATCGAAGACGACTACGACAGCGAGTTCCGTTACAGCGGCGCCCCGGTGGCGCCGCTGGCTGCGTTGGACCCCCAGCGGGTGGCCTATGTGGGTACTTTCAGCAAGATCCTCTTCCCGGCATTGCGGGTGGGCTACGTGGTGCTGCCTGAGGCGCTGCACGCCGCCTGGCGCGACCTGCGTACCCATACCGACGTGCAGAACCCACCTTTCGAGCAAGCCGCCCTGGCGGAGATGATCCGCACCGGCCAGCTCGACCGGCACGTCCAACGCATGCGCCGGTTGTACCGGCGGCGGAGGGCGGCGCTGCTGGAAGCGCTGGCCGAGAATTTTGGCGAGGATTGGCGCCCGTGGGGCGATGCCGCCGGGCTGCACCTGGCCGTGCAATTCCCCGGGCGGGCCTTCGATGCCGGTTTCGTGGCCCGCAGCCGGCGAGCGGGCCTGCGCGCCGTGCCTGTGGCGCATTATTGCATTACCCAGGATCGCCACGTCGATAAACTG
>JAAZNB010000704.1 GCA_012798515.1 Chloroflexota bacterium | reverse complement strand
GGGCATGATATACCCCTACCGGGAACCCTGGCAGGCTTGACCGGTCTGGCGTTGGCCATGCTGATGCTCAAATCCTTTGTTCACCGCATGGCCCATGTCCTATAAGTTCATAACACGCTCTAAGAAAGGCGGGCCGTTCTGGTACCATGGCCCCAGAACGGCCTCGGGTTTCTGTCCACCGGCCGGGAAGGGTTTAAAAGATAGAGCGGACCATGAGCATGAAACCGAATAAGATCAGCGGGACGCCGATGACCAGCCCAACGATGGTAAGGCTCACGATGACGCCCACGACGATCAATACCATACCAAGGATCGCGCCGACCAGGCGGCCGGTCAGCTCGATGACCAGCACCACCAGGCGCCAGATGGCCCAGAACGGCCATAAGAACCAGGGAACGTGGGATCTGTTATCACTCATTTTTTCCTCCAATATCATATACGTAAATTTGTTCCCGGGGTTGCGGTGGCTCCGGTCATCCATCGAATGCCGGCCGTGTGACGGCGCTGAGACACTTTTGGCCTGGAATGGCGTTATACAATTGGGCAGACGTTTATTTGGGTTTTACTTTTTCTTTATTCCATAATCACGCCAATCAGCCTATAATTGTCAGGAATTTGTAATTTCACCCTGGTTTTGGTTATGCTACAATTCGAAACATCGTTGATCCAGATCTATTACCATCCCCGTCTACGTTGATTTTTATCGTTATACACGAGGTCGAAAAATGGGAACACTATTTGATTTGATGCACAAATTCTTTATCGATGATGAGTGGTATTTCATGCAGCTCGATAATCGCCCCATCTTGCAGATGGGTTTTCAGGGGAAGAACGGCAAATGGACCTGCTATTCGCAGGTCAATGAAGACCAGGATCTTTTCTTTTTCTACTCCGTTTGCCCGGTGAACGTCCCCGAGGAAAAGCGCTCTGCGGTGGCAGAGTACATCACCCGCGCCAACTACGGTTTGAAGATCGGCAACTTCGAAATGGATTACCAGGATGGCGAGGTGCGTTACAAGACCAGCATTGACGTCGAGAACGACCGCCTGAACCAGGCCTTGATTTCAAACCTGGTGTACGCCAACCTGTGGACCATGGACCGCTACCTGCCCGGCATCCTGTCCGTGATTTACGGCGACGCCCAACCCGAATCGGCCATCATTCGCGTGGAACACGAAGTGTAAGAGTAAACGTCTGTATCGGAAACAAATACAACAGGGCGGTCCGTATGTGGACCGCCCTGTAATTTAACCGGATCGCTCGGAATGGGGGTCAGAAGCCCCGGTGAGGCGCCTTTTGACTGCGATCAGTACCTCAGCAGCGCACCAATGTCCCCGGCTCTGGCCAGGCTGGCGCTGTCGTGGACCACCTCTACTTCTCCGCCGTTGCGCATGACCTGGTAGATGGCCGCCTCGACCACGTCATCTACTGCTTCGGCCGGTGCCTGGCAGTTAGGGCATTCCTGGCTGTCGGTGGTCAGCCAGTTGCAGGCATGGCAGCGGAAGCCGTTCAGGTGAAAGCCCTCGGTGAGAAACAGGGTTTGTACGCGGCTGTTGTTGATCCCGTCCAGCGTATCCTGAATGCCCACCACGGCATTGCTGGCCTTGGCCGCCGCGGTAATCATGTTCTCCACCAGGCGTTCCTCACGCTTGCGTTCGGATTCCGTACCGATCTGGACGGCTTTGTTCATCACCTCGGCGTGGCTGGCAGTCATGTTCATCGGAAAGGTGCCCGAAATCAGGCTCTGCCAGGCCTTGGGTAGCTGGCCGCGCAGCAGGGACACGTTGTCGTCGGTGCCCCCGATGAGCACCCGGCGCACATGTTTGGCCTCGAAGAAACGCACGGCAAAATCGGCCACTTCTTTGATGTTGCGATCGACGGTCTCTTCTGCGTAGCGGGTCTGGCCGCTGGCGCCGCCGCGGCGGCCGGGAAAGGAAGACGAGCCGCCGCGCTTGGTGTGCTTGACCATTTCTCCCAGGATGCCTTCTTGCTCCTTCAGCTCGCCCAGGTGGAAATAAAACAGGCGAGCGCCTTGCTTGTCTACCAGGACTACCCCGTACCCCCCGTAATTATCCAAAAGGTCTGTCAACGGTTTCAGGCTCGGCCGGTCGCTCACGTATACCATGTCGTGCATGGGGACCGG
>JAAZNB010000129.1 GCA_012798515.1 Chloroflexota bacterium | reverse complement strand
GTCTGGTTAAAGGGCAGGACCCGTTCCACCTGCGCTTCGACGCCATTGAGGATACCGTTGTCTTCCAGGAAGGACAGCAAGTTGGGCGTGTCCTCGGCGAATTCATGGATACGGCGGATGATCACTCGCTCGTGAGGAGCGATGTCGGTCAGGGGAATCCAGGCCGAGACCAAGTCTTCGAACCCGGGCAGGGGATTGCCGTGGGGACAGAGCTCAGGTTGGTTTAAATCTTTGAGCAGAGCCTGCTCGACTTCATCTGAGATAGCGTGTTCCAGAGAATGGGCTTCGTTGTGCAGTTTGGACCAGGGCAGCATCTTGGCCACCATCCATTCGGTGAGCATGTGGCGGCGCATGACGGAGCGCGCCGCTTCCCTGCCTTGATCGGTGAGCTGAAAGCCGCTCTTGTTATCCAGGCATACCAGGCCATCGCGGAGCATCCGTTTCAAAGTATTGGTAACGGTGGGGGGAGTGACGCCGAGCAGTTCGGCAATGCGAACGCCCTGAACGGCCTCACCATCCTTCTCCATGATGAACAATATGCCCAAATAATCTTCGATCGTGGGGCTAATCATGTCACGAGCCAACGTGCCTCCAAATTTGTGACTTTTGTCAGCGGAGCCAGCGCTTAATGTTAGTATGAGAATACGTTAAAAATTAGTATAAGCTAATTATAGCATTTTTTTGATAAAAAATACTTAATCTTCCTTATCGGGTGACTTATATCGGTAATCAACGCACCCGCGTCTCTATTGTACCAAGAATGGCGATTTCTATTACATGTTTCCCTGGCACGAACTTGCCAGGCGTGTCAATGAAATCCCGACCCACAGCCGATAGATGATTCCCGCTCTGAGGAATTCATGGTGATGCACATCAATTCTTACACGGAGGAAGTATGAACATCCCTTTATCAGATCTAAAGCGAACGCAGGAAGGCATTATCCGAAAAGTTGGTGGCTCCGGGCAACTGCGCCGGCGCTTGATTGACATGGGCCTGACTTCTGGCGTTCCTATCCGGGTAGTGCGCATGGCGCCCATGGGGGACCCCATCGAATATGCCGTTCGCGGCTACAACCTCTCTCTGCGCAAGTACGAAGCAGAGTTGATCCAGGTGGAATTGGAGGGAGAAAATGATGATGCCTCTAACCATGGCTAAGCCCTGCCAGGATATGAAACTGGTCGAGGTGCATGGCGGCGACCAGGTCAAAAGGCGTCTCGAGTCCCTGGGGCTGGTCCCCGGTGCAGTGATCTCATTGATCAATTCCAATTGTGGCAGTCCTGTTATTCTGGCAGTTAAATCTTCTCGGTTGGTCTTAGGGCAAGGTGTTGCACAGAAAATTATGGTTGTCCCCTGTTTTTCGAACGAAGGAGAGTTAGAAAATGGCGCACAATATCAAAGTAGCCTTAGCCGGTAATCCCAACTGTGGAAAATCGACCATCTTCAATGCTTTGACGGGATCGCACCAACACGTGGGCAACTGGCCTGGAAAAACAGTCGAGAAGAAAGCCGGGAATTTCCGCTCCAATGGACACGTGATCGAGCTGGTAGATTTGCCGGGCACGTATAGTTTATCTCCCTATTCTCAAGAAGAAGTCATCGCGCGTGACTTTATCATCAGTGAAAAACCGGACGTGATCATCTCTGTCCTGGATGCCTCCAATCTGGAACGTAACCTGTACATGACCACCCAGCTGATCGAGCTGGAGCGCCCGGTGATCGTGGCTCTGAACATGATGGACAGCGCCGAAAACCGGGGGATGAGCATCGACGTTGACGCATTGAGCCAGCGCCTGGGTCTGCCGGTGGTGCCCATGGTGGCCTTCAATGGCAAAGGCGTCGACGATCTGGTCAAGGCTGTTGTGGCCGCATCCGACTCGGCCGGGCCCACCGGAGTCGAGGCGCCGGCCAAATTGAGTAAAACGAACACGATTTTTAGCCTGGGAAACAAGGTCGATGCGGAGGTGAGCCTGCTGCGCGATCAGGCAGAAGGATTTACGTCCAAGAACGAGAAGTATCCCACTCGCTGGCTGGCGCTCAAGCTGCTGGAACAGGACTGTGAGGTGCTGTCCGAGCTGAACGCCAGCGACGAAGGCAGGCAGCTAATCAAGCAGGCCCAGGCGGGCCTGTCACGTCTGGAGCCGGTGATCGGCGAAGAGGATTTCGAGACTTACGTGGCGGACAAGCGCTACACGACGATCAACAGTGTGGTGAAAGATGTGCTCAAACAGTCGTGTGAAGAAAAGATTACCCTGTCCGATCGTATCGACCGCATCGTCACCCATCGTATCTGGGGCATCCCTATCTTTTTAGGGTTGATGTGGGCAGTGTTTAAAATTACTACTGATTTTGCCGCTCCCTTCCTGGACTGGGTAGATGGAGCCATCAGCGGGCCGCTGACCCGCTGGGTAGTGGCGCTCCTCAATCTGGCCGGGTTGAGCGGTACGTGGGTAGAAAGCCTGTTTGTGGATGGAATTATTGCCGGGGTTGGCGGCGTGCTGGTCTTTGTCCCGGTGTTGATGGCTTTATACATGGCTTTAGCGATTCTCGAGGATTCAGGGTACATGGCGCGGGCCGCTTTCGTCATGGACCGCCTGATGCGCTCCCTGGGGCTGCACGGTAAAAGTTTCCTGCCCATGATTGTTGGCTTCGGCTGCACGGTCCCGGCCCTATACGCCACACGTACCTTGGAAAATGACAAGGACCGCATCCTGACCGGTCTGCTGGTGCCGTTCATCAGTTGTGGCGCCCGCCTGCCCGTATATGTCTTATTCGCGGGTATCTTCTTCCCTGCCCAGGCTGGCTGGGCGATCTTCAGCATGTACCTGCTGGGTATCGTGGTGGCCATCTTGTTGGGCATGATCCTGCGGCGTACGTTGTTCCGCAACGCCGAGCGGTCCCCCTTTGTTTTAGAGTTGCCGCCTTACCGCCTGCCCACTTTGAAGGGTATCTGGATCCACATGTGGGAACGGACCAGCGGTTTTGTGCGTAAAGCGTGGACCATCATCCTGGGCACCAGCGTGTTGGTGTGGTTGTTCCTGTCCATCCCCGTTTCCGGCGGCCAGTTTGCCGAGGTAGACGCTCGCGACAGTGCCTTTGCCAGCGTTTCCAAGGTTGCCGCTCCGGCCTTTGCACCGGCCGGTTTCGGTTCCTGGGAGGCCAGCGGGGCCCTGGTGACCGGCTTTGTGGCTAAGGAGGTCGTGGTCAGCACCCTGTCACAGGCCTATGGCCTGGTGGAAGAAGAGCCCTCCGAGGAAGAAATCGCACCATCTTTTGGCGAAGACCTGGTGGAATTGGGCAGTAGTTTTGGCCTGGCGGCCTGGGACGCCGTCAAATCATTGCCCGGTATCGTCGGCATCAACCTGGCTGCCGGAGAGGAAGAGGAGCAGGATACGGCTTTGATGCAATCGATCAAATCGGCGTTCAATACCTCCAGTGGCGGGCATGGCGCCCTGGCAGCGGTGGCCTACATGGTATTCGTCTTGCTGTACACGCCCTGTATGGTTGCAGTGGCGGCAGAACGGCAGGAATTGGGGATGAAATGGACCTGGTTCAACATCGTCGGGCAACTGATCATCGCCTGGGTGTTCGCCACGGTCGTGTTCCAGGGTGGATTACTGTTAGGAATTGGGTAAGGTAGAAGGAGAATATGATGTTGACACAGTTACTGAACGAGATCCGGGCCGCCGGGGGTGTGATCACCTACGAAGACCTGTCGCAGCGTATGGGGGTAGATCGTGGCGTAGTCGAAGACATGGTCAACCTGCTGCGTAGAAAAGGCGTGTTGAGCCGGGAAGAGAGCCTGGCTTCCTCCTGTCACGTGGATTGTTCTTCCTGTGCAGGCGCGTGCGGCCCGAGCGCACACCGCTGCCCTGGTTGCGGGTAGACGGCCGGTTTTCTCAAAATGAGCGGGAGGGTCTTCCCTGGTGGAAGGCCCTCCCGGTTTTATGCCGGCAAAGATCGAATGGGGAAGGAGGGCGGGGTGGATGGATGCCGGCCGGCCTGGTGGGGCGAGATTAGGGTATACTACCATCCATCATGCTGCACGAGAGGTGAAAGATGCTGGAGGGTCTGACCTGGTTGGACTATGCCATCGTGGGAGTTGCGGCTCTGCTGGCGGGGTTCGTCAATGCC
>JAAZNB010000703.1 GCA_012798515.1 Chloroflexota bacterium | reverse complement strand
GTGGAAGCGGACGTTTCCATGGCGGCCGGGGTAGCCACGGTCTTCTCGGTAGGTTGTTCCACCGGGCTCGCGACCGTGGTCGATGTAGGTGTAGCGCCTGGCGTGCCCAGGTTGCAGGCAACCGATACCAATACCAGGATCATTAACGGGTAGATGAATACGCGTTTCATGGCTCTCCTCTTTGCTTTAGGGCTCTTCTATTAATCGGTGGCGCACCCAATGGTGTGCCGAGAGGCCATTCGATATGGTCGTGTGTCCCCCGGGCCAAAGAAATCGCCGGAATCAGACAGGATCAGAGACGGTAACCAATAAAATGGCCGCGAAACAGGATGCACGGTTTTAAGGTCTCTTCCTTTTTAACAAGGTATCCGAAATCTCTGGGGCAGCAATCTCAGCGGCAGTGCTAAATTTCGGATAGATTTTGGTGGTCCCGGGCACGGCGCCCGGAACATGCCTGAAAGGTTGTTCGGTCTCTGGCGTCCTCCAAACAACCTTAAAGCGTCCCCCTTCTCGATTGTCATTACGAACGTCTTGCCTCTCAAGGAGAAGCATGCTTACTATAAATAAAAAGATAAACCATGTCAAGTATGAATGGCGGTACGCCCGCGATTCTAAAAAAGTTCCAAGGAAAAAATTTCCGCCTCCCGGGGAAGGGAGGCGGAGGGGTACTCGAACGGGTTCATCAACGGTCAGCGCACGAACACTCTAAGGCTCACCGTAGGAGAAGTAATCGAAGCGTACGTTGACCGGGGTTTCACTCTGTGACATTACCCCCACACCCACCAGTCCACCTTCCGTGATCTGACCGTCCGTGGCAGTTGCGATTTCAGTGTCATTCACATACAGTGTCAGGCTGGATCCCTGGCAAACGCCGCGAATCGTATTCTCTTTGGTGGGGCGCATCACGTCGATGTTCAACCCGCCCGCTTTCAACTGGATATAGGGATTCTTTTCGTCTTCGCGCAACGAAGCATCGTAGCGATAAATGGCATACTGGCTGGTGCTGGATACGCGGAACTCGTACCAGCTGGTGTAATCGTTCTTGGCCCGGCAGACCAGGGCAATGCCGTTGTAGATCTGCCCGTAACTCTGGAACATGGCTTCCACGGCGACGTCGTCCGCCGAGGGATTGGCATAGAAATCGTAGGTATAGGTTTCGGCGTCCTGCAGGTCGAAGACCAGCTTACCGTCCAGGACAGACACCGTGGTGTGCGAACGCCCAGGCTGGGCCTGGGTGGTGACCGTCACCGGGTCGCTCCAATCGGCCGATGAGACCGAAAAATCGTCGTAGTAGGAATCCTGGCGAGCGTTCTCGGGCGGTGGTGTATTGGTCGGCAGGTCGGTAGGGCGGACGACGGAGTTATCCCCCAGGTTATTGGTCACGTCCCCCAAACCGCAGGCTGCCGATACCAACGCAAATACAAGTAAAGGATAGATTAAAGCGCGTTTCATGATGTCTCCTTTTTCACGTGCTTCTGAGGAGCAAGGGATCGATTCTATCGGTGTGATCTAGCTTGCAAGATTCAAGACACAGCAGGTCTGCTATGGACCCGGTCGACCCCGGGCTGCGAAGAAAGCGGAATGGAAATCACCATGCAGCCATTATCCTTGATGAACCCCACATCCGAGGCATACCATGACTATAGTAGAAAGGAAATGGAGTGTCAATACCCTGGGGGCCCGGATGGGTTTACAAAAATGCAAGCATAAAATTCGCGTAAAGATGGCGTAAATAAGCCCTGCGCCGGGGGTCTCCCGGCGCAGGGCCTGTCATACACTTCTATTTCCGGTTGGGTCGTGCTTCTACCGGTGAAAAGGTTTCGGGTTACTCGACAAACGGGTCATAACTGGGATTCGAGCCAGACCAGGTGCACATCGGTTTGTCGAACAACATGCACTCCTGGCCACGAGAACAGCGGTGCGCGAGCAGGCGAGGCGATTGTTCCGGTAGATGCTCCGCCGGGAACACCGCCTGCGCTTCCAGGGCCACGTCACAGCCCGCTCGATCACAATACCGAACCCGGAGAATTTCCCAATGTTTTTCTGCCATTATGCACCTCCAAATGCAACCTTTGCTGTCTTATTTGTAATATAACTCTCTCCGGCCGGCTTTAGTAGTGAATTGCGTCACATTTCCGGTTGACAAATGACGCCAATTCTTATGCACTCCGGGACGGGGCTCAACGCCGCTCCAGGCGGTAGATCAGGCCGTAGGCGTGATCCAGCAGGTAGATCTCCCCGGCGGCGTCCAGGCCGAAGGCGCTCACGGCCGTCTGCACGTTGAACAAGGCCTGGTTCTGCCAGCTGCCATCCGGCATGTGCAGCAGGCCCCACACCGTTCCCCGGCAGTAATCGCTGTACAGATAGATGCCCTGGAATTCGGGCAGGCTGGCGCCGCGGTACACGTACCCCCCGGTCACCGAACAGCCCTGGGTGTGGTCGTATTCCCACACCGGGTCGACCAGCGCCAGGCCGGCCGGCGGCTCTCCGGCGTAGGTATGGGCGCCCTCCCGGTAGTTCCACCCGAAGTTCAGCCCGCCCGGCGTGCCGGCGGGTACGGAATCGATCTCTTCCCAGATGTTCTGGCCCACGTCGGCCATGTACAGGTCGCCGGTCTGGCGGTCGAAGCTGAAACGCCACGGGTTGCGCACCCCGTAGTACCAGATCTCTCCCAGCCCGCCGCCCCCGGCGAAGGGGTTGTCGGCCGGGATGGTGTACTGCGCCTGCCCGCTGACCTGGATGCGCAGGATCTTGCCCAGCAGGGTGTTCAGGTTCTGGGCGTTGCCCTGCGGGTCACCGGCCGAGCCGCCGTCGCCCAGGGAGAGGTACAGGTAGCCGTCCGGCCCGAAGACCACCCCGCCGCCGTTGTGGTTGGCGTAGGGCTGCACGACCTGGATCAGGGGCTGTTCGCTGCCCGGGTCGGCCGAGTAGCCGTCCCCGGCCGCCGTGTAACGGGCGACCATGGTGTTCCCACTGCTGTCAGTGTAATTCAGGTAAAACTGGTGGTTCTGGGTATACGCCGGGTCGAAGGCCATCCCCAGCAAGCCGCGCTCCGTCCCTTCGGTGGAGACCCGGGCGCTCAGGTTGAGGAAGGGCTGTGGCAGCAGGCCGTCGTTTTCGATGATGCGGATCAGGCCGCCCTGCTCCACCACGTAGATGCGCCCGCTGCCGTCCACGGCCGGCACGAAGTCCACCGGGCGGCTGAAGCCGCTGGCATATTCCACCCACTGAAACCCGTTCGGGTCCGGGAAGGTCGCCACGCTGCCCGGCTGGGTGGCCGTGGCCTCCGGCGCCCCGGTCGGCTGTTCGGTGATCGTCTCCGCCGGGGCAGGTGCGGTGGCGCTGGCTTCCGGCGCCTGCGTGGCGAGCGGCGTGGCCGTGCCGGCCACCATGGTCTCCCCGCCCGGCGGCAGGGAGGCCGCCAGGGTAGGTGTGTTCACCGGCGACCCGCCGCTGCACCCGGCCAGCAAGGCTGCCAACAGCAGCCCGCCCGCCCAGCCCATCACCCCCCGGCGCCCCGCGCGGGTCTTCACGGGGCGCTTCAACAACGCTATTTGGTTTTCCATTTTTAAATCTCGCTTCTCTTAATTCCCGTCCAGGTCTTGATATTCCCCTTCGACGGTGTCGTCCGTTTCCACCGGGTCGTGCCATTCGGCGGGAACGATTCCGCGCAGCGCTTCCATGTGTTCTCGGACCACCTCGGGCGGGCACAGTTCGACGAACAGGTAAGTTCCTAACCAGATCACGGCCGCGTCGTCCAACGGGCCGATGACCAGATCTGGCACCAATAAATACACCAGGGTCCCCAGGGGTAAGACTTTTAGCAACGGGTTCACCCGGCGATCTTTCATTAACCGTAAGATCAGTTTGGCCCGCAGCGACAGCTCCTGGAAAAAGCCGCCGTTGGACGTGACCAGGCTGCGTTTGTCTTTGGATGCCATACTCCACCTCCGCGCTTAATTATACACGTCCCGTGGCCCGGCCCCGGAAAAATAAAGCGCCCCGACCGGCTTATTTTTTCAGCAGGTTGGGCTTCCATATCATGCCCCGAAGGGGTAAGGTGCCCCGTAGGAGTATTACAATGCCCCGCAGGGGTGCGCCCGACCGGCTTTTTTTCAGCAGGTCGGGCTTCCATATCATGCCCCGAAGGGGTAAGATGCCCCGTAGGGGTACGCCCGACCGTTCAACGTCGATGCAGGCGCCCTGGCAGGCAGGCAGTGACGCCGGCATCCCTGGTCGCGCCCGGAAGACCGCTCTCCACCCGCACCGTCCCCCGGCCGCAGAGCGGCCCCAAAGACGCCCCCACGCGGAGCGCAGGGGCGAGGAATGAGGGCTACGCCCGACCGTTCAACGTCGATGCAGGCGCCCTGGCAGGCAGGCAGTGACACCGCCCCCCTGGTCGCGCTCGGAAGACCGCTCTCCACCCACACCGTCCCCCGGCCGCAGAGCGGCCCCAAAGACGCCCCCACGCGGAGCGCAGGGGCGAGGAATGAGGTGCCCCGTAGGGGTATGCCCGACCGAACACGGCCGGCCAGGGACGCCGGCCTACCCGCACCGTCTCAGGCATACCCCCAGAGACCCACCCGGGAGCCGCCGCCCCACGCTGGCAGGCTTTGCCTCGGCGCCGATACGACCGGGAAAAGAGGTGCGTTACCAACGCACCCTACAAGAGGCCCTTTGCGGACGGTTTTTCCCTCCCCCATTTTTGTTCTTAAAAAATGGGGGAGGTGCAGGAGGGGGTGTTTTTTCACCGCCGGGCCGGCGCCCGGGTTGGCCATGGGGTCCGCGTTCCCCACAGCCCCCCACTTCCCTCCACAACTTTCAACTTTGTGAAAGCCTGTGCAAAATGGCGCGCGGCATATTGCCGCGGATTCCGAATGTTAGTATAATGAAACTATGCACGGGACCTCACGCGCGCTCTT
>JAAZNB010000702.1 GCA_012798515.1 Chloroflexota bacterium | reverse complement strand
CAGCACCAGGGGCTGTATTCCAGCCCCTGTTTGCTCATTTCAACTTTAATCAGGAGGAAAGAGATGCGTAGACAAGTAGCAAGCATAATGGCGTTGGTCGTCATGATCGCCCTGGCACTGACCGCTTGCGGCCCGGCTGCCACGGCGACCCCGACCATGGCGCCGGCCCCCACCGAAGAGCCCACCATGGCTGAACCCACTGCGGAGCCTACCATGGCCGAACCGACGGAGGCGCCGACCGAAGCGGCTACAGAGCCATCCATGGCCGCAGTGGACTGCATGGACGCCGCCCAGGGTGACCAGATCTCCATGATGTACCAGTGGTCTGGCGCCGAGGAAGAGAAGATCAACTCGATCCTGGCTCCCTTCGTCAATGCCTGTGGCGTGCAGATCGTCTCCGAGTCGAACCGCGACGACGCCGTCCTGGATACCCGCGTCAACAGCCAACCGCCGGACGTGCTGTTCTGGGCCAACATCTCGCCCATGAACCTGTACACCGACCAGCTGGTGGATTTCAACACCCTGGGCGTCGACGCCGGTAACTACCCGCAGTTCTGGCAGGACCTGGGCACGCTGGACGGCAGCTGGCTGGCCATCCCGGTCAAAGCCGACGTCAAGTCGATCATCTGGTACAGCCCGGCGCAGTTCGATGCCTTCGGCTACACCGTCCCCGAGACGCTGGACGACCTGAACGCCCTGGTCGAACAGATGGTGGCGGACGGCAACGTGCCGTGGAGCATGGGCTTCGAGAGCGGTTCGGCCACCGGCTGGACCGGCTCGGACTTCATCCAGGATCTGCTGCTGGCCCAACAGGGCCCCGATTACGTCAACAGCATCATCTCCGGCGACACGCCCTACAATGACGCCGGTGTGTTGCAGGCGTACCAGCAGTACGCCGCGTGGGCCTCTGACCCGGCCTACACCGTCGGCGGCGCCACCGGCACGCTGACCACCCCCTTCCTGGACGCCATCTACCAGGTCTTCTCTGATCCGCCCCAGGCCATGATGGTCAAGCAGTCTGGCTTCGCCGGCGGCGAGATCGTGGCCCAGTATCCCGACCTGGAATACGGCACCGATTTCGACTTCTTTACCTTCCCCGGCATCCAGGGTGTACAGGGTGGCGCGGACTTCATGATGGTCTTCAACGACTCCCCGGCCGTGCGCGCCCTGGTCAATTACCTGACCAGTGAGCCCGGCGCCGTGGCCTGGGCCGAGGCCGGCTTCGACCTGACCCCCAACAACATGGGTGTGGGTCATTACCCCAGCGACCAGGTCAACAAACGCGCCGAGATTTTGGCCAACGCCGAGGCCTTCACGCCGGACATGGGCGACACCATTGGCGCTCCGTTTGGCGATGCCGAATGGCAGGCCATCATCAGCGCGGTGCAGGGTGACGACATCCAGGCGGCCCTGGACACCGTGGCAACGGCCCAGCAAGAAGCTTTACAAGAGTAAATAACCCTCCGGGGGCGGCGCCTGTAGCGGCCGCCCCATACCATCCCGGCGGGGCTTCCCGCCCAATTTAGTCTGAAAGAGGTAGAGACGTTGCGTGCAGCGTCTCTACCTTTCCAATCCCAGAAACGAATGGAACAGGAGGCGGGTTATGATTCCTTCAATTATGAAGCAGCGACCATGGGTCCCCCTGCTTTATATGCTGCCGGCGCTGATCGTTATGTTTGTCTTCGTCATTTACCCTATGTCCAATACGATCTACCTGAGTTTCTTGAACCGCAGCAGTACAGCGCCGGCCGCCACCACCTGTGTCGAGTCCCAACCCTGTTGGGGCAGCTTCGAGAACTACCGTTACGCCATCACCAACCCCGATATGGTGACCGCCCTGCGCAATAACGCCATGTGGTTGATCTTCATGGTGCCGGGCACCATCATCGTCGGCCTGTTGTTCGCCGTCCTGGCCGACCGGGTCAAGTACGAGGCCCTGGCCAAGTCGATCATCTTCATGCCCATGGCCATCTCCTTCATCGGCGCCGGCATCATCTGGCGCTTTGTGTATTATGTAGACACCACCGGGTCGCACCAGATCGGCCTGCTCAACGCCATCATCGTGGCCCTGGGCGGGGAACCGGTGGCCTGGCTGGTCAACCCGGCCGTGAACAACTTCGCCCTCATGCTGGTGGGCGTGTGGCTGTGGTCCGGTTTTTGTATGACCATCCTCTCGGCCTCGCTCAAGGGCCTGCCCTCCGAGGTGCTGGAGGCCGCCCGGGTGGACGGGGCCAACGAGTGGTATGTCTTCACCCGCATCATGGTACCCCTGATCATGCCCACCATCGTGGTCGTGGCCACTACCATGGTCATCAACGTGTTGAAGATCTTCGACATCGTCTTCGTCATGACCGGCGGTAATTTCGGCACCGAAGTGATCGCCAACCGCATGTTCAAACTGATCGTCACCGACACCGGCCGCTCGATGGCCATTGCCGTCGTGCTGGTGCTGTTCACCATCCCGGTGATGATCTTCAACGTGTACCGCTTCCGCCAGCAGGAGGCCGCCCGATGAAACCCTTCTCGCGTTTGCGCCAGTTCTTTTCCAAGCTCCCGGTGCACGTCGTGTTGATCGGCTTGATCCTCTTGTGGGTGATCCCCACCGTGGGGCTGTTGGTGACCTCTTTCCGCCCCCGGGAGGCGGTGCGCACCAGCGGCTGGTGGACCGCCTTTGCCCCCCAGGAGGTGGCTTCCTCCGAGGAATACCAGACCTACTGCGCCTCCTGCCATGGGGCAGACGGGAAAGCCATTGCCGCGGCGGACCTGTCGGACCCGGCGGTGGTGGCCCAGTTCCCGCGCTCCAACCGCCTGCTGGCCCTGTTCCGCAACGCAGAGCTGCACCCGCCCCTCACCGACCCGCCGCTGCCCGCCAACGCCAACGAAGCGCTGGCCGCGCTGGCGCCCATTCTGGATAGCATGCAAGAATTGTCCTCCGGGGGCGTCACCACCGAGCGCTTCACCCTGCGCAACTACGCCGACGCCCTGGTGGGCTACAAAGGCACGCAGGACTACATCACCGACTGCGAAGAACAGGTGCCCAGCACGTTGGCCAAGTTCAAGTGCAACGCCAGCGACTTCCTCAACCCGGAAGGGATGGGCCGCGCCTTCTTGAACACCCTCATCGTGACCATCCCGGCCACCCTGCTGCCCATTTTGCTGGCAGCCTTCGCCGCCTACGCCTTCTCGTGGATGGATTTCCCCGGCCGCCAGTGGCTCTTCGCCTTGCTGGTCGGTTTACAGATCATCCCGCTACAGATGACCCTGGTGCCTATTGCCCGCCTGTACAGCTCCCTGGGTATGCAAGGCACCTTCCTGGGCATCTGGCTCTTCCACACCGGCTTCGGCCTGCCGTATTCCATTTACCTGATGCGTAACTTCCTCGGGTCGCTGCCACGCGAGGTGTTCGAGTCGGTGTACCTGGACGGCGCCAATCACTGGACGGCCTTCTGGCGACTGGCCATGCCCCTGGCCATGCCGGCCATCGCCTCCCTGGGCATCTTCCAGTTCCTGTGGGTGTGGAACGACTTCCTGGTGGCCACCATCTTCATCCCCAACAACCCGGTGCTGACCGTGCAGATCACCAACCTGATCGATCCGCGCGGCGGCAACTGGCACATCCTCACCGGGGCGGCCTTCCTGTCCTTCATCGTGCCGATGCTGGTCTTCTTCGCCTTCCAGCGCTACTTCGTGCGCGGCCTGCTGGCCGGGTCGGTCAAGGGATAGTTGGCTCGCTCGCCCCGCGCGGGGCCTCCGCACCGCGTTCCCGGCGGATGACACGCCGGGCCGGAAATATGGTCCCCCTCCTGTCCCTCCCCCGTTTTGGTAAAACGCCAATGGGGGAGGGAAAAGGCCGCCCGGGCCGGGTGGCTGCAACGGCGCCCAGGTATTGCACCTGGATAAAACCAGAGTAGAATCAGGACCAAAACCATTCTTGAGGGCAGCATGCAAGATTCCTACTGGTACAAAGATGCCGTTTTCTATGAGGTATACGTACGGGCTTTTTTCGATAGCAACGCTGACGGGCATGGCGACCTGCCCGGCCTGCTCCAAAAACTGGATTACTTGCAAGCATTAGGCGTGGACTGCCTGTGGCTGATGCCGGTCTACCCCTCGCCGCTCAAGGATGACGGCTACGACATTGCCAGCTATTACGGCATCCAGCCCGTGTTTGGCTCCCTGGACGACTTCAAGGAGCTGGTCGAAGCCGCCCACGCCCGGGGCATTCGCATCATCATGGACCTGGTGCTCAACCACACCTCTGACCAGCACCCCTGGTTCCAGCTGGCGCGCAGCGACCCCAACTCTCCCTATCGCGACTACTACGTGTGGAGCGACAGCGACCAGCACTACAAAGATGCGCGCATCATCTTCCTGGACACCGAAAAATCCAACTGGACCTGGGACGAGGTGGCCGGCCAGTATTACTGGCACCGTTTTTACGCTTCCCAACCGGACCTCAATTACGATAACCCGGCTGTACAGGCCGAGATGATCAACGTGGCCAAGTTCTGGCTGGACCTGGGCATCGACGGGTTCCGTGCAGACGCCATCCCCTACCTGTTCGAGCGTGAAGGCACCAACTGCGAGAACCTGCCCGAGACCCACGCCTACCTCAAGCAGCTGCGCAGCTACGTGGAGCGCCATTACCCGGGGCGCATCCTGCTGTGCGAGGCCAACCAGTGGCCTCAGGACGTGCGGCCCTACTTCGGCGAGGGGGACGAGTTCCACATGGGCTTCCATTTCCCGGTCATGCCGCGCATCTTCATGTCGATCCACATGGGCGACCGTACCCCGCTGGCGTGGATCCTGGAACACACCCCCGAGATCCCGTCCAGCTGCCAGTGGTGCACCTTCCTGCGTAATCACGACGAGCTGACCCTGGAGATGGTTACCGAGGAGGAGCGCCAGTGGATGTGGCAGGTCTACGCCCCCGAGCCGCGCATGCGCCTCAACCTGGGTATCCGCCGCCGCCTGGCGCCCCTGCTGGACTACGACCGGCGCCGCATCGAGCTGGCCAATTCGCTGCTCTTCACCCTGCCGGGTTCGCCCATCCTGTATTACGGCGACGAGATCGGTATGGGCGACAACATCTGGCTGACCGATCGCAACGGCGTGCGCACCCCCATGCAGTGGAACGACGGCCCCAACGCGGGCTTCTCGCAGGCCACCCCCAACCTGCTGTACACCCCCGTGATCGAGGATCCCATCTCCGGGCCGGAGGTGGTCAACGTCGCCCGGCAGCAGGCCGACGCGGGCTCGCTGCTGAACCTCATCCGCCGCATGATCGCTCTGCGCAAGCAGCACCCGGCCTTCGGCCGGGGCAGCTTTGCCTGGCTGCAGAACGACTGCGAGGCGGTGGCCGCTTTCCAGCGGGCGCTGCCCGAAGACAGCTTGTGGTGTTTCCACAACCTCTCCGCCGAGGCGCAAAGCGTGCCCTTGCCGGAGCATCCCGGCCAGGCGCTGTACGACCTGTTCACCGGCCGGGTCCTGCCCCCCTCCGCCGGCCAGCTCGACCTGGAGCCCTACCAGTACGTCTGGTTGTGCTTGCAGCAGGTCTAAGAACACCCCCTCCTTTCCCCTCGCCCCGGCGGCCGGGAAGGCCTGCCCGTCGTAGGTCGGCTAGAGCGGATTGGCCAGACGCGCCGGCCCTGGGCGTAGGATGGATGGCCCAGGGCCCGGGTGGTTTCGCTCTCAGAGCGAAAGCCGACTTCCATTGTTTCACCCGAGGGTTCGATATCCACCACGCCTTTGTGCTTGCAGCAGGTCTAAGAACACCCCCTCCT
>JAAZNB010000128.1 GCA_012798515.1 Chloroflexota bacterium | reverse complement strand
ACTGATTTTGAGGTGCGCATCCAGGCCGAACGCTCGCCCGAGCATCCCAAGGTGTTTACCCACATCCTGGTGGAGTACGTCGTCACCGGACATAACATCGATCCGGCGGCCGTGGACCGGGCGATCGAGTTATCGGAGACAAAATATTGTTCGGCCTATGCCATGTTGGTCAAAGCCGTACCGATCGAGCATAAAGTATCCATCCTTGCAGCGGTGTAGGTCGTCCTGACCACTTTTCGCTTTTAAGGTTAAGTAGGATAGAAAAGCCCCAGTTGTGCTGGGGCTTTTTTCATGCGAACAGGTTGTCTTAAGCTATAATTAATCAACGCGAGTCCGTTGCAAAAATAAAATAACTGCTCAGAGTGTGGGGGACCCCTCCCCTGCACCTCAAATCGGGCAGTCATATATTAAGGGGCCTTGTAGTTCATTGGGGCGGTAAAGCCGCGCCGGGGAACGACCATTTTCCTGGCCCGGACCGGCGTTAATCCAAATTTTCAGCATTGAGGCAGAAAATGGCCGAGCAGAAATCGGGCGCGCAAATCAGTACCAAGGCCTTTATCCAGGCAGTTGTCATTATCTTTATCTTGATGATGGTTTCGGGGATCCTCACCCGGGTGATCCCCGCCGGGCAATATGCTCGCATCCAGCTGGACGGGCGCGAGGTTATCGACCCTAATTCCTTCCAGTACGTTGCCCGGCCTGATTTTCAAGTCTGGCGCTGGTTCACCGCCCCGGTGGAGGTGCTTTTCACCCCGGACGGGTTGAGCAAAGTCATCCCTATTATCGTCTTCATCTTGCTGGTGGGCACGGCGTTTGGCATCATGGATCGCAGCGGTATCCTTCAGGCGGTCATCTCCGCTATCGTCAAGACCTTTGGGGGGCGCAAGTACGTATTGCTGCTGGTGGTCACATTCTTCTTCATGGCGTTGGGCACCTTCTTCGGCATCTTCGAGGAGATCATCCCCCTGGTCCCATTGATGATTGGGCTGGCTTACTATCTCGGTTGGGACTCCCTGACGGGATTGGGTATGTCGGTCCTGGCGACTAACGTCGGATTTTCGACGGCGGTTTTCAACCCGTTCACCATCGGCATCGCCCAGCAGCTTTCCGGGCTGCCGCTCTATTCTGGCGCCGGGCCACGCCTGGTGCTGTTTGTCATCGTGTATGCCATCCTGGCGGTGTTCATCAGCCGTTACGCGCACCTGATCGAACGCCAGCCGGAGGCTTCACCGGTTTACGAGGAGGACAAGGCCGGCAAGGCCAAGTATGGCCAGTTTGCGCTGGACAACAGCCTGGACGAAAACCCGCGCATGCGCGTGGCAGCCATCTTTTTGGGAGTGTTCTTGGCTTTGATCCTATTGGTGTTGGTAGCGCTGCCCTTGCTCCCGGCGTTACGCGACGTTGCCCTGCCGCTGACCGGATTGCTGTTCGTCATCGGTGGGATCGGCGCCGGGCTGCTCTCCGGGGCAGGCAAGAACGCCTGGAAAGCGGCCTGGGAGGGCTTCCTGGGGATCGCCCCGGCGGTTCCCCTGCTGATGATGGCAGCCAGCGTCAAGCACATCATCGCTTCAGGGGGTATCCTGGACACGATCTTGCATTGGGCCAACAACGCGTTTACAGGTACCTCGCCCTTTGCGGCTGCTTTGATGATCTACGCCCTGACGCTGGTGGTCGAGTTGTTCGTCACCTCTGGCTCGGCCAAAGCCTTTTTGCTGATCCCGATCCTGATGCCGCTGGCCGACCTGGTCGGCGTCAACCGGCAGATCGCAGTCAGCGCCTATACTTTTGGGGACGGCTTTTCGAACCTGGCTTACCCCACCAACGCTGCCTTGTTGATTACCCTCAGCCTGACGGTCGTCTCGTACCCCAAGTGGTTCAAATGGCTGCTCAAGCTGTGGTTCTGGATCATCCTGGTCACGGTGGTCTTCCTGGGCATTATGGTAGCCACCAATTATGGGCCTTTCTGAAGGCGGTTGACCCCGGGAACCCAAACACTGGCGCCTTGGGGGGCCGGTGAACTAGATGGATGTGAACGCCGCCTGGGAATATCTCTCTCGGGCGGCGTTGGATTTAAAAAATCTTGGGCTGACCTGGTCCAGCGAGAACGGACCAGGCCAGTCCAGGCTGTAGGTTTACATAGGGGTCAATTTCGGATCTCGGAGATGATCTGGCTGGCTTTATCCGAACATTCGCAGGCGCGTACCTCGCGGCTGAAGTTAATTAGCGAACCCTGATAAGCGGTTCCATCGCTGCGCGCCAGCCACCCTTCCAGGTTGAACGCCAGGGGGCCGTCCGCGATCATCCATTCACCATTGTACTTACGGGCGATGTGTACGTGGGTGCCGGTGGCCTCGCCGCCTTCGCAAGAAGGGTGGCCGATGGGCTGCCCGGAGAGGAGGCGGGTGCCAACCGGGGGAATGCTGTCGGTTTGCAGGTGGAGGTACAGGATGACCCATCCGGTGCGTTCGTCGCCGTCTCCATCCAGGTCGAGCATGGCATAACCGACCCCGGTGCGCACCACGATGCCATCAGCAACGGCGGTTGCCCATTCAGCCGATTGGGCGCAGCCGGCGGAAATACTCGGGGGGGCGAAATCGATGGCTGCGTAGGGCTGGCCTTCCCCCCAGGCCGTGTGCGGCCCGCCGGTAAGCGTCCACGGTTTGCCCGGCTCGAAAGGCAGGTTCAGCCTGGGCTGTTCCAGGCTGCCGGGGATGTGGGGCTGGGGATTGGTCCACGGATTGCCAAACAAGGATGTGTACGTTTCCAACAGACCCTGAGCGTGAATGGCCATGAAATATTCGTCCCCGGAGTAGAAATAGGCAAAATAATTCTGCAGCGCCACCGTGGCCGCATTTTGCCAGGGATCCGGATATTCGATGCTGCTGTCGGCTCGCTCGATCGAGTCTAGCTTGCCAATGCGCCAACGATAATATCCATCGTTGAGGTAATTGGCCAGCCAGGAAAGCTGGCGATACAGGCCGCGATGATAAGGGTCTCTATAGCCCAGTACGTACTCATCGGCGGAGGGCGGGTTGCCGGGTTGGGTGAGCGCCTGGGACTGGTATTCGATGATGGCCAGAAGGAGCCGGGGACTGATGCTGAAATT
>JAAZNB010000127.1 GCA_012798515.1 Chloroflexota bacterium | reverse complement strand
TTGTGGATCCTCGGCCTGGAAGGCAGTTCCGCAGCCACCGACGTCCAGCAGGCCCGTCTGGACGGCCCGCTGGCCCTGGTAGTGGGCAGCGAAGGTGAAGGCATGCGCAACCTGGTGCGCCGGTCCTGCGACCTGCTGGTGCGCCTGCCCATGCTGGGGCGGGTCGATTCGCTCAACGCCGCCGTGGCCGGCTCGGTGGTGCTGTACCAGGCCCTGTTCGCCCGCCGGGCAAAACAAGACAAGCAGTAAAAGCGCATCCAACCAACGCCACAGCGCCTGGTGGAGAATCGTCTCCACCAGGCGCTGTGGCGTTTATAGATTATACGGCAGTTGCTCTGCGACCCGGGCATGCTATATAATGTCTATAAAGTTTACTGGTTTTATAAATATTAGCGCTTGAAAGAAGCCCGTTCTCTACGTTCGTTTACCGTTTTCTTTGACCAAGGAGGAAAGCATGTTAATCAACCAGGAACTAAACGATGCAATCAACGCCCAGATCGGGCGTGAGTTTGGCGCCTCACTGCAATACGTCAATATTGCCGCTTATTTCTCATCCGAAGCGCTGCTCAAACTGGCCGACTTCTTCTTTAAACAAGCTGAGGAAGAACGCGATCACGCCATGAAGTTCGTCCACTACATCCTGGATGCCGGCGGGGAAGTGCACATTCCTCCCATCGAAGCGCCGCAGTCCAGGTTTACTAACGCCGAAGAGGCCATCCAGCTCTCACTGAACTGGGAAATGGACGTCACCCAGTACATCAACAACCTGATGGACATCGCCGTCAAGAACAAAGATTACATCGCCCAGCAATTTCTCAACTGGTTCACCAACGAACAACTCGAAGAAGTCTCTTCCATGAACACCCTGCTCCAGATCGTGCAGCGTTCCGGCGATCGCAACCTGATCATGATCGAAGGCTATTTGTCCCACTTGCGGGAAGACGACTGATCCCCGCTACACCTGCGCTGGCTTCTCCCCCGGGCGCAAGCCCGGGATTTTCTTTTCCACTCCCCGCCAGTCTGCTCACCAACACAATGCCAACTCCCAGTCTCCTTCCCCTCCCTTTGCCTCCGGGCTACCGCAGCTGGGAGTTACTCGTCCGCCTGGGCGCCATCCAGAGCGATACCTTGGGGTTCCTGATGGCTGCCACCCGGCGCTACGGAGACCTGGTCTCTTTGCAAGCCGGCGCGCAGACCGCCATTCTGGCCCATCATCCGGACGCCGTGCGCCGTGTGCTGCACGACAACCACGCCAACTATACCAAGGATACCCTGCAGTACAGGGCCCTGGCAACCATTACCGGGCAGGGACTGTTGACCAACGACGGCCCGGCCTGGCTGCGCCAGCGCCGCCTGGCCCAGCCCGCCTTTGCCCGCCCGCGCCTGGCCGGGTTAGAGACGGCCGTCTTGCCCGCCGCCGGGCACCTGCTGGATGGCTGGGAAGAGGCTGCCCGGCAGGGCCGCCCGGTGGACGTGGACGCAGCCATGCTACAAATCACCCTGGAGGTCGTCGGCCGGGCCCTGTTCAGCATCGACCTGCACCGTGAGGCCGGTCGCCTGACCGGGGCCACCCTGACCGTGCTGGATCACATCATCCACCAGGCCCGGCATCCCCTCTCCGCCCCGGGCTTCCTGCCCACGCCGCGCAACCTGCGCTTCAAGCGGGCGCTGCGCGCCCTGGACGCGGCCGTGTACGAACTGATCGCGGCCCGCCAGGCACAGGACGACCCGGGGCAGGATCTGCTGGGCAGGCTGCTCCAGGCCCGTGACGAACACAGCGGCCAGGCCATGACCCTGACCCAGGTGCGTGACGAAGTGATCACCCTGTTGATCGCCGGGCACGAAACCGTCGCCAGCGCCCTGACCTGGAGCTGGTACCTGTTGGCCCAGCACCCTGCCGCCCGGGAAGAGCTGGAAGCCGAGCTGGAGCGGGTCTTGCATGGCCGCCCGCCAGGGACCGCCGACCTGCCGGCCCTGGAATACACCGCCCTGGTCTTTCACGAAGCGCTGCGCCTGTACCCGCCGGCCTGGGTGATCACGCGCCAGGCCCTGGCCGGCGACGAAGCTTGCGGTTACCGCATCCCTGCCGGGGCGCTGGTCATCATCAGCCCCTACGTGCTCCACCGCCACCCACGGCTGTGGCCCGACCCCGAGCGTTTCGATCCGCTGCGCTTCGTCGAAGATCCTCAATGCTCCCGGCCACGCTTCAGTTACATTCCTTTCGGCAGCGGACCGCGCCTGTGTATCGGCAACCACTTTGCCCTGGTCGAAGCCCAGCTCATCCTGGCCGCCGTGGCGCAGCGTTTCCGCCTGGAGCTGGACCCCGGTCAGGACGTACAGGTCGACGCCCTGGTCACGCTGCGCCCGCGGCGCGGGCTGCCCATGCGCCTCGTGCGCCGTTAGGAGGCGCGCCCATGCCAGACAACCCACTCTATACCTATACGCAAGAGATTTTGGGGATGCTACGCGCCTGCGTGGAACATATTCAGGCCGGCCAGGCTTTGTTCTACCGGCCGGCCGCCGTCCAGCTGCGCATGCTGTTGTGCGACACCACCCGCCGCCACGGGCAGATCGTGGATATCTCCCTCCTGCCGCAGGTCTCACCTCGCCTCAGCCTCCCCCTGCTGGGAGAGGCGCCGGATGGCGACCGCCGGCCCCTGGAAACGTGGCTGGAACAGAGTCTGCCCACCCAACCACCGCTCAGCGTGCGCCAGCTCATCCGCCGCGTGTGCGACCAGGACGGCGGCGCCCACGTGGACCTCAAGCCGCAGCGCCTGCCCCCCGCTCAGGAGGCGTGTGCGGCCTGGATCCTGGCCATCGCCAGGGTCATCCTGGCTGAAATGTAAGCTGGTATTTTTCGCCCGCTGCGCGCTTTAACGATCGGTACACGAGTAACACGGATCGATAGAAGCCTGGATCAGCGGCGCGTCGGCCAGGGCGGCGTTTTGCAGCATCAAGCGTACTACCGGCATGTTTGCAAAGGTGGGGGTGCGCACGCGCACCCGCGCCGGGATCTCCGAGCCATCCGATGCCACGTAATAGAACACCTCACCACGCGGTCCTTCGATCCGGCTGAGGCCCACCCCGGCCGGCACAGCCACAAAATCCGGTCCATGCCAGTCCCCGCCGGGCAG
>JAAZNB010000701.1 GCA_012798515.1 Chloroflexota bacterium | reverse complement strand
TGCTTTGGGGCTTTTCCTGACAGACTGATTCTTGACAGAACGTATGTTCTACCTTATGATAGACATATCGGATCTATTCAGTCTTATTCAGGAGAAAAATACCATGGCGCGTGTCGTTCATTTCGAAATTCCCACTACCGATGCGGCCGCCAGCCGCAAATTCTACGAGAACGTATTTGGTTGGCAGTTCAATAAGTATGAAGGTCCCGTGGATTACTGGCTGATCACCACCGGCCCTACCGGCGAGTCCGGCATCAACGGCGGGATGGGCGGGGCGGCCAACGACCTGCAGGGCACGGTCAACACGGTTGGCGTGGCCAACCTGGACGAGACCCTCCGGCAGGTGTTGGCCTACGGGGGCGAAGTGATCATGCCCAAGAACGAAATTCCCACCGTGGGCTGGCTGGCCTACGTGCGCGAGCCGGGCGGCGTGGTGTTCGGGATCCTCGAGCCCCTGCCGGGGTCCACCATGTAGCCCCGGCCGGGGGCGGCTTCAGGCGAAGCGCCGTCCCTGGGCGGCGCGCAGCCCCAGCCCGGCGGCGACGCTGCTGAAGGCGTGGGTGCTCTTGACCCGCTGGGGGCCAAACATCTGCGCCAACAGCTCGTTGAACAGGGGGATGTTGGAAGACCCGCCGGTCTTGACCACTGCGTCGATCTGGCCGGGTTCCAACCCGGCGGCGGCCAGGGTCTCCAGCAGCACGGCTTCCACCCGGGCGCGGTAGTCCTGGATGTCACTCTCGAACTGGGCGCGCGTGTACAGCTCCCACAGGTCGATGCCCTGCTCTTGCAAGGTGATCAGGGCCGCGCCGCGCTGTGACAGCTCGATCTTGGCGGCTTCCACTGCGTTGTAGAACGAAAAAGCCAGGTCGTTGAAGATCAGCGTTTCCAGAGCCTTGAGCCGCGCCGGGGCAACGCCCCGGCCGATGGCCCGTTCCAGGCGCTGGCGGGCGATGGGGGTGCTCAGGTCGGGCAGCACCATCCAGTCGGCGACGGCGTCGATCAGCTCGCGAATGTGCGCCTCACCTTCCACCTGGCCCTGGCCGAAGTGTTCCAGCAGGCGCTTTTCGATGATGGTGCGGTCGAAATCACTACCGGCCACGTCCACGCCGCCCGTGGCGTACACTTCGCGGCGCTGCGGGTCGCCCAGGCGCAGCACGGTCAGGTCCAGCGTCCCGCCGCCAAAATCGAACACCAGGACGTTCTGCGGGCGGTCGAGGGACAGCTCGTAGTACAGGGCGGCCGCTACCGGCTCCAGCTCGAATTCCACTGTTTTGAACCCGGCCTGCTCGGCCGCCTGGCGCAGCATGTCTTCGGCGCGGCGGTCGCGTTCGGGCGTACGGGCGAAGTGCACCGGGCGTCCCAGGGTCACCCCGCTCAGCGGCTCGCCCAGCAGGTCCTCGGCGCGCTGTTTGAGGCTGCCCAGGTACAGGGCGGTGATGTCGACCACGCTGTAGTAGCGGTCGAAGATCTGCGTGCCCTCGAAGTCCTCCGAGCGCAGGGCGGTCTTGATGTATTGCAGCAGGCGGCCGGGTTGCAGCTCGTCCACGTATACGTACACGTCGGTGACGTAAAACATATCCCCGCCGAAATACTCCACCTCGCCGGCGCGTTGTTTGACGAAGCGGCGCAGGCGGTTGACGTTGTGCTTGTAGTACAGCTCGATGGCCTCCTGCCCCACGTAGACCGGGCTGCGCCCGTGGACGTCGCGGGTGATGTACAGGATGCTCTTGACCACCTCGGGGATGACGTTCTGGCGGTCGATGGGCAAGACGGTCACCTGGCGGCCGTCGCTGACCGCCACGCCGGAGTTGGACGTACCGAAATCGATGCCTACTTTGCGGCTCATGCGGCGCCTCCCGCCGGGGCGGCAAAGACGGCCAGGCCGAGCAGCTCCTGCGGCCCGGGCACGGCGCCGGCATCCAGCAGGGCCTGCATGGAATAGACCGTCAGGCGGCCGGCGCGATCCAGGATCACGCCCCAGTCCGCCGGGTCCACCGCCGCAGCGCCCACCAGGTGCACCCCTGCCCGGCGGCGTTCTTCGGAGATGACCGCCTGGCCGCGCCCTTTGGGCGTTTCTGCGGAGAGGGGCTTGAGCCAGCCGGCCTCGCGGCTGAGCACCTTGCCGTTGTGGGTCAGCAGGGCCAGCAGGGGCTTGTCGCCGGCGATGAAGCTGGCGGCCACGTAGTCGGAGCGGCCCAGGCGCAGGGTCTCTTCGCTGGTGTAAGAGAAGCGCTGCAGCTCCACCCCCAGCAGGAAGCCCTGGCGGCTGGCCAGCACCAGCCGGTCGTCCTTGTCCCCCAGCAGCAGGGCGCAGGAACGATCCTTGGGCAGCTTGACCCCCGTGCCGATGTAATTCTTGGTGAGATAGGTTTCCAGGCCGCTGCGCAGCATACGCTTGACCCAGCCCTTGCGGCTGACCTGCACGCAGCTCTCGGCCAGGGCCATGCGCCCGATGGGGGCCACCACGGCCAGGTTCTCGGCGCCGCGCGGCTCTTCCCAGTAGGCCTGCGACCAGTCCGGCGCGGCGCCCGCCGGCGGGATGGAAGCCACCGGGCAGGTCACCGTGCGCCCGGTGTCGAAGAGCAACAGCAGTTCCTCCTGGGAGCCGGCCGCCAGCAGGCCCAGCTCCGGGCCACCGGCGTCCAGGCTGGCGACCTGGGCCACCACCTGGCCGTGCTGCAGGGAGGTGGGGTCCAGCTCCAGGCGCAGCACTGCGCCGTGAGCCGTGTACAGGATGACGTTGAGCCGCTCCGGTGGGGGCGGGGCGGCGGCCGGTCCGGCTGGGTCGCCGCTCACCTGTCGTTTGAGCAGTTCCAGCTGGTATTGTAATTGAGCGATCTGGGCTTCGTAATCGGCCACCCTGGCGCCGGTGTACAGCTGCACGTTCTCGGCCAGCAGTTCCTCGTTGCGCTCGGCCAGGCTCTTCAGGCGGTTTGCGATATAGCGGATAAGGATCGTGGCGCTCGCCGGCCGTTCTTCAGCCTCGCGAATCCATTCGTCGATCTTGTCCTGATTGATCACCTCGACCTCCGTGGGATGAATGGTACCGGTTGCAAAGTTTTAATCATACCACGTTTCTGCGCCCACCACGGCAGGAGTTG
>JAAZNB010000700.1 GCA_012798515.1 Chloroflexota bacterium | reverse complement strand
TCGTACATCAATTTCTACCTGGCCAACGGGGGGGCCGTGGTGCCGGTGTTCGACGATCCGCACGACGCCCCGGCGCTGGAGGCGCTGCAAAAACTGATGCCCGAGCGCAAGATTGTGCCCGTGCCCGCCCGCGAGATCTTGCTGGGCGGCGGCAACATCCACTGCATCACCCAACAACAGCCCCGCGCGGCCTCGCGCTAGGCCGTAGATGCTGATCGACACAGAGGAGGCGCAATGCCTCCTCTGTGTGTTTAAAGACACGCAGCCAATTTCATTTAGCCGGTCGGGCTTCTATTACAACGCCCCAATAGGGGTGCGCCCGACCGAACACGGCTGGCCAGGAATGCCGGGCTTTCCCGCACCGCCTCTGCCATACCCCCAATGATCCGCTCGCGACCGTGAAAGTTGGCTTTCGCTCCAGGCGCGGGCCGGCCGGGGCGCCGGGGCCGCCATCCGCCGCCACGGAGGGGCGGGTTTGGCCAGATCGCTCTAGCCAACCTACGCCGGGCGCCGGACCGGCAGTGAAAAAACACCCCCTCCTGCACCTCCCCCATTTTTTCTAGAACAAAAATGGGGGAGGAAAAGGCACGGCCGGCCCGAGACGCCGGCTTTCCCGCCCCGGGCCGGCGCGGTTACCCAAACAGGCCCGGCTGGCGGCTGCGAGGTTGGGGCGGCAGCAGGCCGCGCTCCAACAGCCACCCGGCCGGCGGGCCGTCCCAGGCGTATTGGGCCATGTCCACCCGGTCACGCGCGTCGAAGAGCACGCCTTCGGCCTCCAGCAGCTGGCGCTGTTGGCGCTGCAGCGGGCTCTTGTTCAGGCTGATCTTACCCTGGGCATTGATCACCCGCTGCCAGGGCACCCCGGGCGGGCTGTCCGCCATGGCATAGCCCACCCAACGCGCCTTGTAGGCCTCGTAATCCTGGGCCGCCACCCCCTCAGGCGCCGGGATCATGGCGGCAATCTGTCCGTAAGAGCATACCTTCCCGCTGGGAATCTGGCGCACGATCTCCCACACGCGGGCGTTGAAAGCGCCCGGGTCGGGAAGCGTGGGTAGCATTGCGCTCATCCTCTCCATCCTTTCTGACCTCTCCCCCGAATTCCACGAGACAAGCCCAATCTCACGGCTGTCCGCCAGGTCGCCTGGCAAAAACGAGCCACGTCCCCCAAAATTCTTCAGGACAGGACCGGCCGCCGGCTTTACCGATGGCCCCGATCCCAAATTTGATTGTACCTGCAAATGGCTCCCGGAGCGGTTATAATGAAAAGTATACAAGGGGAAGATCAGATATAGCATGCAATAACTGCTCAACGGTGAAACTCACAAGCGGTTTGCGCCACACCTGGGCAGTTACAAAAGAATATCTATTTTCAACCTCTGGCGAATGGAAGGAAACGTACAATGACGGAGACGAATCCCAACCAGCAGCCGCCGGAAGAACAGGACCCACGCGAACAAGGACTCAAGCCACCCTTCCCGGAACAGGCCCAGTCCTTTCCCAGCTACGTAGCACGCATGGAACCACCCCCTGATCATGGTGAGGACACTTACCGGGGGAACGGCCGCTTAGAAGGCCGGGCTGCACTGATTACTGGAGCCGATAGCGGCATCGGCCGGGCAATTGCCCTGGCGTATGCCCGTGAAGGCGCAGACATACTGATTGCATATTTTAACGAAGGCGTCGACGCGGAGGAGACCCGCAAGCTGGTCGAGGATGCCGGGCGCAAGGCCGTGTGTGTGCCTTCCGACGTCCGCGAGGAGGCAGACTGTGCCATGCTGGTCCAACGCATGATGGACGAGTTTGGGCACCTGGACGTGCTGGTCAATAACGCCGGCTATCGCATGTCATACCCCTACATCACCAACATCTCCACCGAGGACTTCGACCGGGCTTTTCGCACCAACATCTACGGGATGTTTTTCCTGTGCCGGGCGGCCATCCCTTACATGAAGCCGGGCGGCTCGATCATCAACACCGCCTCGATCCAGGCTTTCGATCCCACGCCCAACTACCTGCCCTACGCCGCCAGCAAGGGCGCCGTGGTGGCCTTCTCCAAGGCCCTGGCCAAGATGGTCATCGAACAGGGCATCCGCGTCAACGTGGTGGCTCCCGGGCCGGTGTGGACCCCGCTGATCCCCCAGGCGCTGCCCACGGCCGAACTGCCCAACTTCGGGTCCGAAACCATCCTGGGGCGCCCGGCCCAGCCGGCCGAAATCGCCCCGGTCTACGTGTTGCTGGCCTCGCCAGAAGCCAGCTACATCACCGGGGCAGTCTACGAGGTGGCCGGCGGGATCATCATCACCTGAGCCGCATCCCGGGACACACCCACCTATCCCCAGAACCAATCTGGCCGGGCAAAATTTGCCCGGCCAGGGTATTTTCTGCCCCAACGACTTTACTTCACGATCTCGTATCGCAGCCAGACCACGTCGCCGGCCAGCTTTTCCAGGTGGATCAGGCGGGCCGGGAGGACGCCCTCTGCCGAGGTCAGGTCCGGGGCGCGGAACATGCCGCGCGGGCTGAGCCCACCCACCAGGCTGGGGTGCACCAGCAGGGCGACCTCGTCCACCAGCCCGGCCCGCAGCAGCACGCCGTTGAGCGTGCCACCGCTGTCAACGTACACCGTCCTGGCCGCGTAGCGGGCGTACAGCTGCTCCAGGGCTGCGCGCAGGTCGACGCGCTCCTCACCGGTCTCAAGCGCTTCGACGCCGCGCTGCGCCAGGTATTCCCGGTACTCGGCCGGGGTGGCGCGAGCGATGAGCGCCATGGCGTCGCGCCAGTAGGGAGATTGGCGCAGGGCGTTCCAGCTGCGCACGCGGCCGCGGCTGTCGAGGACGGCCGCCAGGGGACGGGGATCGCCGGGCTGGCTTTCCGGCGCACGGCCGGCGTTTTCGTCGCCGGGCTCATCCTGCGGCGTGCCCGATTGCAGCACGGTGTCGCCGCCGAACAGCATCACTTCGGGCTGGTAACGGGCTACCAGTTCGTAGAACAGGCCGATGTCGGCCGGGAACCAATCGATCCGCCCATCGATACTGACCGCGTTTTGAAGAACGACGCGTGGAATCATGAATAAACCTCCATTGCTTTGCAAACGGCTTGATCAGGTGAGTGGATCGCGATCCAATATCATTGTAAAACATTGGTGTGCTAATGGAGGGTTGGGCTTCAGTCGTAAGATTTGGCCAGCATGATGTCCAGGCGGGTGATGATCTCGACGGCGCGCTGCTCCTGTTCGGCGAGCGAAGTCAGCCAGCGGTCGGCGGCCGAAAGGATGTCCTCATCCGGATCGGGCGTGTCCAGCACCTGCCCCAGGTCCTCGGTGCGCCCCTGGTCGAGCTGGCGCAGCATACGCAGCAGGGCCATCACGCTGTACCCGGCCTGGCGCAGCATGCGGATGATGCGCAGCCGGGCCAGCTCCTCCCCGGAATACAGGCGGTAGTGGTTCCCCGGTTGGCGGGGCACTTCCAGCAGCCCGTTGCGCTCCCAGCTGCGCAGGATGTCCCGGCTGACGTTCAGGCGCTGAGACACGTCGCCGATGCGCAGGTGCGGGCCGGCGCCTTCCGCGGGCATGTCCCCGGCGGCCCAGCGTTCCAACGCCTGCACCGCCATCGTGGCCTGTTCCAGCTCGGCCTGCACCAGCAGCAGGTGGCTGCCGGCCAGGGCCCGGGCGCCGTGCAGGTCGCCGCGGGCGGCGTACTGCACGATCTGCAGCGCCGAATGGCGGATGGCCGGTCCCGGCCACTGGCCGTGCAAGGCCAGGCGGGCCAGGCACATCTGGTCCAGGTGGAATTGGGTATACAGGCGGTAGCCCGCCGGGCTGCGCGGTACGGGCGGCAGGAAGCCCCAGGTCTCGTACAGGCGTACGGTATTGGGGTGCACTCCTGCGGCGCGAGCGATCACGCTGGTGCTCAAATGGCGTGGCATGTGAGAGACCTCAAACAAGTGACGAGATGGAGATGGTTCTATCATACCCGTTCTGGGGGCCGGCTGCAACCGGCCGGCTCTTCGTGGCAGCCCGGGGCTTCCAATGACAGGCGTGTGTCATTGCGAGCGCAGCAATCTCCACCCCGGCGGGCAGGCAGCACGATCTGCCCCACGAACGCCCGGGGAGGGGCCAGGCCACCCCGCACCTTACGATTTTGAAAGGCGGCGTCAAATCACGGCAATCTAATCATTTTTTAATGTGATCATGCTATACTGACAAAGTCAGACGCCCGGGTGCCCCCCTCACCCAGGCGTTTGACATTTAATCACCCGGCGCTACAATTATCACGTGAACAGGAACAGATTTCCGGTGAGGTTGTCGGCGTGACCAGAGGGGCCATTGTCGTAGACGCAGGCCGGCTGGCCGGCAGCTTTCCCGCCCGGCCGGGCGCCCCCACCCTTTTTTCCTCCCCCAATCCCCACCACGCCCGGCGTAGAAATTTACCTGCCCGGCGCCAGCCGCCACCCAGGTACCCGGGCCGTAGTACCTAGATCACCGGGTTGCCCTGGAACAGCTGCTTTCAATTCACACCTGCACGTCGGTATAATGCCTGGTGTGGCTCCGATCTCCCCATCGAGAGGCCCTCATCCAGGACGGGCCGCCACGTCTGGCTGCGCGGCGACCTGGCGCCGGCGACAACCCGCCCATCCCGGCCCAACCGGAACGAACCGGGCTGCAATTCTCGACCGCCACGCGGGTCGAGAGTATGATTAACGGCTCCCCGCTGGACGAGCTGCTCTCCGGCCAGGGAAGACCCCAATCGAGGAGGCACGACTCATGAACCAAGCTGCGTTGCGTATGCCCTGGGGGCAAGAACAAGTAGACATTCCCCTGCCACCGGGCTGGGAGTTGGACGGTCAAATGGAACCCTCGGCGCTGCCCGGGGTAGCTGACCCGGCTGCGGAAACCGAGCGCAGCCTGCAAACGCCGGTGGGCTCAGCGCGGCTGTCCGAGCTGGCCCGCCCGGGGATCAAGATCGCCCTGGTGGTGGATGACGGCAGCCGGCCCACGCCGGTGGCGCGCATCCTGCCCGCCGTCCTGGCCGAACTGCAACACAGCGGGGCCACGCTGGACCAGGTGACCGTGATCGCGGCCCTGGGCGTCCACCGCCCGATGGAAGAATCCGAGCTGGCCGAGCGCATCGGCGCGCAGTGGATGGGCCAGGTGCAGTGGGTCTCGCACGACTGCGACGACCCGCAAAAACTGGCCCACCTGGGCACCACCTCGCGCGGCACACCGGTATGGATCAACCGCACCGTGGCCGAAGCCGACCTGATCGTCTCGGTGGGCTGCATCGAGCCGCACATCATCGCCAGTTTCGGCGGCGGGTACAAGAACCTGGTGCCGGGCGTGGCCGGGCGGGCTACCATTGCCCACAACCACGCTCTCAACTGCCAGCCGGGCACCTTCAACATGGTCGGGCAGCCCATCGACCAGAACCCCATGCGCCTGGACCTGGAAGAAGCCGCCGGCATGCTCAAAGCGCCGGTGTTCATCATCAACGCCGTGTTGAACAGCTCGCTGGAAGTGGTGCGCGTGGTGACCGGCCATCCCATCGCGGCCCACCGCGAGGGCGCCCGGGTGAGCGCCGGGATCTACGGCGTCCAGGTGCCGCGCCTGGCCGACGTGGTCATCACCGCCTCCCATCCCATGGACCAGGACCTGCGCCAGGGGGTCAAGGCCCTGGCCAACACCATCCGGGCCATGCGCCCCGGCGGGATGATGATCACCCTGATCCGCGCCGATGAGGGCGTGGGCGTCTTTGGCCTGGCCAACCGTAAACTGCCGGTGGGGCGCGGGGCGCTCAAGCTGCTGGCGCCCATCTTGCTGCCCCAGGTGCCCAAACTGAAACTCAAGGGCATGGGCGAAGAGGACCGCTTCTTCCTGTATTTTGCCCTGCAGGCCATGCGGCGCGGCACCCTGGTGGTGTACGCCCCCACCATCCCCTTCGAGATCCGCGAGCGGCTGCCCTTTGTGACCTTTGCCGACAGTGTGGCAGACGCCCTGGGCATGGCACGCCAGTGCTTCCCGGATAAGGCTCACGTGCTGGCCTTCCCCTACGGTGGGAGCACGTATCCCATCCTGCCCAACGGGACAGTGGGTAAAAACTAGGGTCGAGACCCCGGCAGGTCGCCGATCACAGGCCTTTCCCCTGGCAGGCACGCGCCCTTCACGCCCTGCCGGGGGGATGGTATGATTCGAGCTGAAGCGAGCACAGGACATTGGATGGTTTTGCACTCTGGACCGGGTTGGGCGCCTCGCTGGGTTTGTGGCGCATCACAACCGGCCTCTCTCCGCACACCTCTCTGCAGCGCGCCCGGGGCGGCCTGTGGGTGCTGCTGGGCGTCCTGGCCGGCGCCCGAGCCGTCTACGTGGCGCTCGAACCGGCGTACTACACTGCCCGCCCCTGGGAGGTCCTCCAGTTCTGGCTGGGCGGCCTGGCCTGGCCGGGCGCTATGCTGGGCGGGTTGGCCGCGCTGGCCGGCCTGGCGGCAGTAGAACACAGCTCGCTGGCCAAAACGGCCGACCAGTACGCGCCTCTGGCGGCGCCCCTGGCGGTGGGGGTCTACCTGGGCTGCTGGCAATCTGGCGCCGGGTACGGCGTCCTGGCCCCGGCGGGAGTCCACTGGGGAGCGCCGGCTTACGACGAGTACGGCCTGTGGGCGCTGCGTTTTCCGTTGCAGTTCCTGTGCGCGCTGGTGCTGGCGGCCTACTTCGCCTTATTGGAATTCGGGCGCCTGCCCATCCGCAAGCCCGGGCAAAAGGCCAGCCTGGCCGGCCTGGGACTGTCGCTGGATCTGCTGCTCTTTTCCTGGCTGCGCGCCGACCCGGTGATGCACTGGCAAGGGCTGGCCGTCGACGTGTGGGCGGCGATGTTCTTCTGCCTGTGCAGCGGGTTGAGCGTCCTGGTCGCCTGGCTGCCCACCCGGGAACCCTATCGCGACCCGGCCGGCGAGCTTTGACCGGTCCTATCCATGCTGTATTCATCCTGCGGCTGTCGCCCTGCCCCGATGCACTAGCCCGGGGAAGCGTGATCTCTGGATATTTTTATCGTAACGGGCTTTGAAACATGAAAGTTAATCTGGCACTGGCACAAATCAACACCTGCCTTGGCAACGTCGAGGCAAACCTGGAAAAACACCTCAACCTGGCCCGCGAGGCCAGGTCCAACGGCGCCGATCTGCTGGTCTTCCCCGAGCTCTCCCTGACCGGCTACGTACTGCAGGACCTGGCTTCCGCCGTGGCGCATCGCCCCAGCCCCGAGGACCCGATCTTTGCCGAGCTGCTGAACGCCAGCCGCGATTTGGACATGGTGGTAGGCTTCGTCGAAGAAGACCGGCGCAACCGCTTCTTCATCTCGGGCGCCTACCTGTCGCAGGGAGAAGTGCT
>JAAZNB010000126.1 GCA_012798515.1 Chloroflexota bacterium | reverse complement strand
GTGACGTTACTGCGCAGCCAGGCCCGGTTGAGCTATCCCCTGGCGCTGGTGGCCGGGACGCTGCTGCATTCGTTGTACAACTGGCTGATCCTGAGGGGGTTCTAAGATGCAGGCTTTTCTGGCGGTGGTGAAAAAAGAACTGGGCGCCGTGCTGCGCGAACGCACCATCTTGATCGCCGTGCTGATCCAGCTGTTCATCGCCTCGTTCTCGTCGGCGTTGCTGGTAGGCCTGCTGTCGCTGTACGACGCCGATTCGGCCGGCCTGTACGCCAGTTACAGCATCCACGTGGGCGTGCTGGGGCCCCGGCCGGAGGTGCTGGACGCGGCCCTGGAGGAGCGCGGGGTGGCGGTGACGCCTTTCGAGCAGCTCCCGGAGGCCAGAGAGGCCTTCTTCCGCGGCCAGGTCCAGGCCATCCTGGTGCTGCCCGAAGAGGGCGGGACGCCGCAGGAGGTCAGGCTCTACCTGCCGCACAGTGAAGCGGCCGCGGCGTTGATCTTGAACTACCTGCAAGAGCCGCTGAAACGCTACGAAAACGCCCTGCGCCAGGCGGAAGGTATCCCGGTGCGCTACACCGACCTGGGCGGTATCCCCCCTACGACCTTCGAATTCCTGTATGCGGTCATCTTGCCTATCTTGATGTTCTTCCCGGCCTTCGTAGCCGGGGGGATGGTGATCGATTCGCTGTCGGAGGAAATCGAAAACCACACCCTGGACACGCTGCTGTCCGCCCCGCTCAGCCTGCGCACTGCCGTGGAAGCCAAGATCACAGCCGCCCTGCTGCTGGCCCTGGTGCAGTGCCTCGCCTGGCTGGGGCTGCTGTGGATCAACGGGGTGCGGATACACAGCCCCGGGCTGGTACTGCTGCTGGCCCTGGTCACGGCCGGGATGGTGACCCTGGGGTCGGCGGTGGTGACGGTCCTGCTGCGCGACCGCGAGCGCTCGCAGTTCGTGTTTTCACTGGCGCTGCTGGTCCTGGCCAGCGCCAGTTTCTTCACCGACCTGTCGCCCATCAAGATGCTGGCGCGGCTGGCCACCGGCGATTATTACACCGGTGGCCAGGATGTGCTGGTGTTATTGTGCGGCGTGGGGTTGTTTTACCTGTTGTTCCGCACCGTCACCCGGCAGGTACGGGCGTGAAGCTCAGGCGCGGCTGTGCTCGGCGAGCAGGGCTCGCTGCACGGCCTGGCACACCTCCACGACTTCTTCTTCGCTCAGCCCCGGGTAGAGCGGCAGGGTGACTTCGCGGGCGGCGACGTCATCGGTGACGGGCAGGTCGGGGGGCTGCGTGCCCCAGTCGCGGTAGGCGCTGAAGGTGTGGATGGGGGGATAATGAATGCTGGTCTGGATGCCCTCGGCTTTCAAAGCCTCCATAAAATCGATGCGTGAGACGCCGTGCGGCAGTACGGCCGGCAGCAGGTGGGCCGAGGAGACGCCCGGGTGGCCCTGGAAGGGCACGCTGACCTGGGGGGCCAGCTCCTGCATGGCCTGGCGATAGACCTGGGTGAGCCGGCGGCGGCGGTCGTTGTTCTGGGGTAATTTTTTCAGCTGCACCAGGCCCAGGGCGGCGCGTATTTCGTCGATGCGGTAGTTGTAACCCAGCTCGACCACGTCGTAGCTCCAGGCGTGGCCCTTGTGGCGGTCCCAGGTGAGGGTGGTCATGCCATGGGAGCGCAGCAGGCGCAGCTTTTCGGCCATTTCGGCGCGGTTGGTGACCAGCATGCCGCCTTCACCGGTGGTCAGGTTCTTGTTGGAGAAAAAGCTAAAACAGCCCACGTCGCCCCAGGTGCCCAGCTTGCGGTCGTCCAGCTCGGCTCCCACGGCGTGGGCGGCGTCTTCGATGACGGCCAGCCCGTACCCCCGGGCCAGCGCCAGCAGAGCCGGCATGTCGCAGGCGTACCCGCCGTAATGGACGGCGATGATGGCCCGGGTGCGTGGGGTGATGGCGCGCTCCACCGCAGCCGGCGAGAGGTTGAGGTCATTTTCGCCTGCAATGTCGGCGAAGACCGGTGTGGCCCCGGTGTAGCGCACGGCGTTGGCCGTGGCCACGAAGGTCAGCGAGGGTACGATGGCCTCGTCGCCGGGTCCCAGGCCCACCGCCAGGCAGGCCATGTGCAGGGCGGCGGTGCCGTTGGTGACCGCCAGAGCGTGGCGGCTGCCGGTCATGGCGGCGAAGGCGGCCTCGAAATCCTGGGTGACCTGGCCCATGGACAGCCAGTTGCTCTCCAATACCTTGCGCACGGCAGAGATCTCGCCGGAGCCAATTTCGATGTCCGAGAGAGGAATTCGCCAGCCCATGGGGTCACCCTCCCAGCTCGGGCAGAAACTGCGAGCGCATCTTCTCGAAGTCCTGGGTGGCGGCTTCGTAATCGTCCGGCCGGCCCAGGTCCTGCCAGTAGCCATCGAACTGGTAGGCGACCACGTTTTCACCGTTCTGGATCAGCTTGCGCACCAGGTCGGGGAAATCGAGGTACTGGTTGTAAGGGATGTATTCCAGCACGCGCGGCTCGAAGACGTAAATGCCCATGCTCACCAGGTAGTCGTAGGTGGGCTTCTCGATGTAGCCGGTGATGGACGGGCCGCCGTCTTTCTGGATCACGCCCAGGTCGATCTTGGTCTGGCGGTGGTGTGAGGCGATGGTGGCGATGGCCTTCTGTTCCCGGTGAAAATTGATCAGGTCGGGCAGGCTCAAGGTGGTCAGCACGTCCCCGTTGGTGACCAGGAAGGTATCATTCAGGTCACGGACCAGGGAGATCGGCCCGGCCGTGCCCAGGGGATATTCTTCGTAGCTATAGTAGATGCGCATTCCCAGGCGGCTGCCGTCCTGGAAAAAGGCCCTCAATAGCTCCGATAGGTGGCCGACGGTGAGCACGACCTCGTCGATGCCGGCCATTTTCATCTGGTGCAGGATGACTTCCAGGATAGGTTGGTCGCCGATGGGCATCAGCGGCTTGGGTAAGATTTTGGTATACGGAGCCAGTCGGGCTCCTTTACCGCCGGCAAGGATAACGGCTTTCATAGGACCCCCTTCACGCGTTAAAACTGATAAGAACCGACCCGGAACAGACCCAGGTGCTCGCTGATCCAGGCAATGGTACGGTCCAGGCCCTGGTCCAGGCAGTACTGCGGCGCCCATCCCAGGTGGTCGCGGGCGCTGCGGTTGTCGGAGTGCAGGCGGAACACTTCGGAATCACGCGGCCTGAGCCGCTGTTCATCGATCTCGATCTCGACCGGGTTGCCGACTTTGTCGATGATCAGGCGAGCGAGCTGCCCAATCTGGATCTCTTCACCGGTGCCCAGGTTGAAGGTCTTGCCCTCGACGTCGTCGGCTTCGACGCCCCGTAAAAAGCCATTGACCGTATCGTCTACGTAGGTGAAGTCGCGCGTGGTCTCCAGGTTACCCAGGCAGATGGTCTGGCTGGCCAGGGCCTGGGTGATGATGGTGGGAATGACGGCCCGGGCCGACTGGCGCGGCCCGTAGGTGTTGAAGGGCCGGATGGTGACCACGGGCAGGCCGTAGGCGCTGTAGAAGCTCTCGGCCAGCTTGTCGGCCCCGATCTTACTGGCCGAATAGGGCGACTGGCCTTGCAAGGGATGGGATTCGTCGATGGGAATGTACTGGGCGGTGCCGTAGACCTCGCTGGTAGAGGTATGCACCACCCGTTCCACGCGCGCCTCGCGGCTGGCCATCAACACGTTCAACGTGCCGGTGAAGTTGGTATCAGCCACCTCGATGGGGTGCAGATAGGAATAGGGGATGGAGATCAGGGCGGCCAGATGATAGACGTAGGCACAGCCATCCACGGCCTGGCGGACGGCCCCGGCGTCGCGGATGTCGCCCGAGAGGATCTCGATCTGCGAACGCACCTGGGGCGAGACCATGCGCAACAGGCCCGGGTCGCCGCGCGAGTTGTAACGAACGAAGGCGCGCACATGTGCGCCGCGAATGACGAGCTGTTCCACCAGGTGGCTGCCGATAAAGCCGCCCGCACCGGTAACCAGGACACGTTTATTGGACCAACAGTTCTTTTCCATGTCAGATCTCGATTAACCTTTGGGTGCTCAAAAAAGCGTTGTATTCGATGCTGCTCGAAAGGTCGGGCGTCTTGGCGTCTTCTGGGGTGGAAAGCAGGCCAATCCGGGCGCCGAGCGGGATGTCTTTGCCGTCGATTTGGAACGATTCGGCGGTCATGTACAGGATGCGCTTGGCCACCATTTTGGCCGTCCACTCGTCGGAGATGTTCTCCAGGATGAGGGCAAATTCGTATTCCCCGGTGCGGGCCAGGATGTCGCTCTCGCGTTTGTTCTTGACCAGGCGACAGGCGACTTCCTGCAATGCCTCACGCTGGAAAGCCGGCCCGCCGATCTCGCCCAGGCGTAACTGGTCCAGGCTGACTGTCATCACGATGGGGTAGCGCTGGTAGCGCTTGGCGCAGGCCAGGGACTGGCGCAGGTGTTCCTGGAACAGGTACTGGTTGGGCAGGCCGGTGAGGGGGTCGTGGGTGGCGCGGAATTCGATGTACTGGTTGAACCACTGGGAGGGTTCGATGGTGGCCACCGGCTGCACCAGGCCGCGGTTGAGGATGTTCAACAGCTCGTCGAGGAAGATCAGGCGCACACCGGCTTCTTTGCAGCGGTCGAAGACGTAGTCCGAGGCATCCGGCGCCAGGCCGTGGTTGGCCATGAAGACGGTGCCGATGTCGTGATTCTTGATCAGGTCGGGGAGGTCGCGCGTGCTGCCCAGTACCCAATGGCCATCCAGGCGCATGCCGTGCTTGTTGGGAGCGTCGTCATCGACGATACCGCAGATCGAGAAGGCGTATTGGAAGATGCCGCCCTTCAGCAGCCAGCAGGCCAGGTCGCAGCCTTCGCCGGTGCCCACGATCAGGACGCGCTCGCCCACTTCCTGGGCGTCCTTGCGCCAGTTCAACCAGCGGGTGGCCACGGCGGTAACCAGGCGCAGGCGGTAGCGGGTGAGTACAAAGCCCAGCGGAGCGATGAGCCCCACGGTGACGATCATCAAGGTCGAGAGTGGGGGTAAAGGAACCCAGTGGTAGATGGCCTGGACCTCGTTGAGCGCCAGGATGAGGATGGTGACGATGCCGCTGGAGAGGAAGATGCCCGTGGCGTCCTCGTTGGTAGCCCGTGACCAGATGATGCGGTTGAGTCCCAGCACCGAATTGAGGCTGCTGAACAGGAAAGCGATCCCAATGGCCAGGATCGACAGGTAGGGGAAACCCCAGTTGAGGGGACCGACGCTGCGCCACAGGAAGACGGAGGCGGCCACGGACAGGCCGGCCACGATCGTATCCATCAAGAACCAGTTGAGATAGCGGTCGACCAGGCGGGAGAAGGGCCCGGCGAAGATGTAGCCTTCGGGAATGCGGGTGCGGGCCAGTTTGGGGATCAGGATGGCCAGGGTCCAGAAGATGACATCCAGGTCAGAGAAAAAGCCGTGGTGGCGCACGTACAGGCGATCCAGGCGCAACTTGTTGGGCAGGATGTCTTGCAGGTATTGGCCCATGATGTTCTGGCGGGAGAGCAGCTCTTCTTCGTCGTGGTACAGGATGCTGGCCGGGCTGGTGATGCCCGGCTGGACGGAGAGGATTTCCCGGCTGCCGTCTTCGGGCCACTTCTGGGCCACGTCCGGGTCTTCGGGGCGGGGCCCGACCAGGCTCATCTCGCCGATGAGCACGTTCCACAGCTGGGGCAGCTCGTTGATCTTGGTGGTGCGCAACCACTGGCCCAGGGGCGTGATGCGCTGGTCACCTTTGGAGGTGATACGCGGGCCCTGGTAGCTCTCCGGCCGTTCGTACATGGTGCGGAACTTGAGGATCTTGAACAGGCGCCCGTTCTTCCCCATGCGCGGGCCCCAGTAGAAGGTCGGGCCGGGCGAGTCACGCTTGATAAGGATGGCGAAAAAACCGAAGAAGGGCAGCAGCACGATCAGCCCCAGCAGTGAGGCGACGACGTCGAAGATGCGTTTGGCCCATTTCTTGATCACCATACGGAAGGAAAACGATCCGGCAATCGCCGCCGGGTTGAGGTATCCCTGGGCTGGATTCATGGCTTAGTCCCCCGCGGTTTCAATCTTTTCCAGCCATTCTTCTCTCCAGAAGAACAGACAGCAGCGGTGACACGGGCCAAAGACCGGGGTGCCATGGCAGTGCAGGTTTTCCAGCAGCACCACGCCGCGTACCTTTTTGACTTTGTAGTCACGTTCGTCCAGGAAGCGTTCCATCACGGTAAACACACGCTGGGTCGTGTCGCAGTACTGCCACATCTCGGCCAGGAAGGCGCAGCCTTTGGTTTCTTTGAAGGGGTTGAGCAGGCTTTGGATCTCCTCTTGCGAGCGTACCCGCACCAGGTCGCCGGCTTGCAGGCCATAGAGGGGCGTCTTGGCTGTGGCGGCCGGCGCCGCAGGCGCGGCAGGCGGGTGGGCGGCGACCTGCGGGGCAGCCACGGCGGCCATGGGGGCCATAGGGGCCGGGAC